>CABUZD010000242.1 GCA_902495945.1 uncultured Collinsella sp. | reverse complement strand
CGGCCGGCACAAAAGGCGCGCGAGGGAAAACGCGGTCGATGTCGCAGGCATCGCGCAGGACAGGTTCTTCGGCCAGCACGACCTCAAACGAAAACTCAACGGTCGTGGCCTCCGGCGCATCGTCCGCGCGCGTCCACGTCGTCGAGCGACGGCGCTCGGCAACCAGACGGTCAAGATCGACATCGGCGACGGCCATATCGCAGGTAAGCAGTTTGGTCGCGGCGAGCTTCGAACCGTTTTCGTAGACGAGGTTCTCGCCTGCAAAGACCATGTCGGTCGTGGACTCGCCCTCGCTCGCGTCCGCATAGGCATAGGCGCAGTACAGGCGTGCGCTCTGGTTAGAGATGAGGCTGCGGCGATAGTCTGCCTTACCGATGATTTCGTCCGAAGCCGACGGGTTGAGAATTACCGTCGCACCGGCAAGCGCCATCTCGGTCGAAGGCGGCGCCGGCACCCACAGGTCCTCACAGACCTCAACGCCCAGCACCATATCCTCGGCACCCTCATCACAGCAACGGTAGATAAGCCCCGAGCCCAGCGGAACCGGACCCTGACCGGCAAATTCAACCCACACGGGATCCGCAGGCGCCGGAGCAAACCAGCGACGCTCATAGAACTCGCCATAGTTGGGCAGATACTTCTTGGCCGTGAGGCCCAAAAGCTCGCCCGCACAGCACACGGCCGCGCAGTTGTAGATGTTTTCAGCCACCGCAACGGGCAAGCCAACGGTAAAGACGATCGGCAGCTCACGGGTTTCATCGAGTATGTGCACCAGCGCTGCTTCGCAGGCATGCAGCAGCGTGCGGTTATGGAACAGGTCGGCCGCGGTAAAGCCGGTCAGGTTAAGCTCGGGCAGCACCAGCGCGCGAACGCCGCGCTCGGTAGCCTCGCGAACAGCCGCCAGCGCAACCTCGGCATTGCCCTCGACATCGGCCACGCGAATCCGCGGCGAGGCCGCCGCCACACGAAAAAAGCCATCAGACTGAGAAAGGTGAAGATTCATAAGAATGCTCCCGTGCGTAGACGCCATTCACAACAATTAGCAAGTCCTATTGTAGTTCAACCGCCGAGTGGAACCGCATCCCACCAACTTGGTGAGCAATTGATGAGTTGATGGTATCTGTTAAATGTCACGTACGATTCACATCTGGTGGGTACCCTGATGGCTACACGAAACGAAGCAGATTTACACCGGGAGGACCCCGTATGACAACCAAGTACACCGACGCGCCGCGCACGCGCGTCATGACGCCGGCATCGCTCAACAACGGCGTGCACGAGAACCATTCCATCGGACAGACCATGGCCATCGCGCCCAAAAAGGGCCTGTTTGACGACATTTCCATTCCCCAGATCATCGCCGGCGCCGCAGCTGCCGCCACGAGCGTCGCACTTGCCTCCAAGATTGGTATCGCTGGTTCAGTAATTGGCGCCGCCGTGAGCTCGGTCATCACCGTTGTGTCATCGCAGGTCTACCGCCACTTTATCTCTGCCAGCGCCGAAGCCATCAAAGGTACGCACGCCGCCGT
>CABUZD010000241.1 GCA_902495945.1 uncultured Collinsella sp. | reverse complement strand
GGCAGCCAGCGCAACACGGGCCTCGTCAACCGTAATGTCACGCTCGAACTCGAGCGTGATGCTCTCGGAGTGCGAACGCAGCACGGGCACGCGCACGCAGGTGCAGTTCACGCGCAGCTCGGGCAGATGCATAATCTTGCGGCCCTCGTTTTGTAGCTTCATCTCCTCGGAGGTAAAGCCCTCCTCCTTGACGCCGCCAATCTGCGGAATCAGGTTACTCGCCAGCTGGGCGGCAAACGCGCGCGGCTCGGGAATCTCCTCGCCGCGGCCCAGGGCGGCCAGCTGAGCCTCGAGCTCGGCCATACCGGGGGCACCGGCGCCCGAAGCTGCCTGATACGTGGACACGATCATGCGCTTCACGCCGGCGAGCTGATGCAACGGCCACGTGGGAACCAGGCCGATGATGGTCGCGCAGTTGGGATTGGCGATAAGGCCGTGATGCCACTTGATATCGTCGGCATTGATCTCGGGCACGACCAGCGGTACCTCGGGATCCATACGGAAGGCATGGCTGTTGTCGACCACGACGGCACCGCGCTTGACGGCCTCGGGCAGCAGCTCCTTGGCGATATCGTCGCCGGCAGCGCCGAGCACGATGTCGCAGCCCTCAAAGGCCTCGGGGCAAGCTTCCTCAATCACGATCTGCTCGCCGCGGAACTCAACGGTCTTGCCCGCGGAGCGTGCACTTGCCAGCAGCTTGAGCTTACCAACTGGGAACTCCTGCTCGTTAAGGCACTCGAGCATCTGGGTGCCCACGGCTCCCGTCGCGCCCAAAATAGCAACCGTGTACTGTTTCATGCTTCCCCCTTTAAAGGTTGTGGCTTTTGCCCGCACGCCGAGCAGGCCGATTATTGTTGCCAGTGTATACAAGAACGGGGCGGGCACGAAACCCGCCCCGTCGAAACGAAACCGAAACGAAACGCCCCGCCGTAGATTTTTGAGACATGACCCAAAAATCTACCGAGCAGTCGCTACTTTTTGAGCGCAGCCAGAGCGGGATCGACCGGCGCAGGAGCCTCCAGATCGGAGACCTTCACAATGCCGTTTTCGTCGGAGAAGGCACGGTAAATGGTCCGAATCGCCAGGTCGAAGTCCTTCTCCTCGACACCGATAATGATGTTGATCTCGTCACAGCTCTGCGAAATCATGCGCACGCTCACGCCGGCCTGGCCGAGCATGCCAAACAGATGGCCCGAGATACCTGCACGACCGCGCAGGTTACGACCGACGGTCGCGATGAGCGCCAGGCCCTCGACAACCTCGATCTCGAGCGGCTCGACCTCCTGCTGAATGTCGCCCACAAGCGAGTACAGCGAATCGTGCACATCCTGCTCCTGCACCACGGCGCCAAAGCGGTCGACACCAGTGGGCATGTGCTCGACGGAAACGTCATAGCGCTCGAAGACCGAAAGCGCGCGGCGCATAAAACCGACACGGGGTTTGGTGCGGTCGCGGGCAACGTTGATGGCGACAAAACCGCGCTTGCCGGTCACACCGGTAATGATGGGCTCCGCCTCGCCCTCATCAGCCGTCTCGCTC
>CABUZD010000240.1 GCA_902495945.1 uncultured Collinsella sp. | reverse complement strand
GATTGCCAAAACGTGCGCAACAGCACGTTTTGGCAATCGGGGGTCCGTCCTCGGATAGCATGTAATCGCAGCTCAGCAGCGTATTAGCGATGTGCCAGCGGGTGGGCCGCCAGGTAAACCTCAGTCAGCTGCGTACGATCGACATGCGTGTAGACCTGCGTCGTCGATATATCGGCGTGTCCCAAGATCTCCTGCAGCACGCGAAGGTCCGCGCCGCCCGCGAGCATATGGGTGGCAAAGGAGTGGCGCAACGTGTGCGGATGGAGTCCCACCAACCCCACCTGGCGTCCGTAGCGCTCGCATATGACGTGAACACCCTGACGCGATAGACGCCCACCGTTCTTGTTTAAAAAGACCGCCGGCGTCTCTGTCCCACGAGCATGAGCCGCCAGAAGTCGGCGCCCATCACATATATAGTGCGTCAGGGCACGCGCCGCGCTTCCCACCAAAGGGACCAGACGCTCCTTGGAGCCCTTGCCGCGAACCAGCACAAAGCCGTCATCGGCATGGATATCACTCACATCGAGCCCCACCAGCTCGCTCACGCGCAGACCGCACCCATACAGCACTTCCAAGATAGCGCGATCGCGCAGACCCATCTCGCCATCCGGAAAATCCTGGTCGAGCAATGCCGAAACATCCTCCACCGAAAGGCACTCCGGCAGGCGCTCGGCCTTTTTTGGCAAACGCAACGCCGCCGTAGGATTTTGGGTCATGGCCCCATCGCGCACCAAAAAGGCATGCAGGCCTTTGACGGCAGCGAGCGCGCGCTCCACCGAGGCATCGGAATAGCCCCCATCGCGCCGATCGGCGATAAAGTCCTCAATGACCCGCCGACTCACGTCCTCAAAGGACGCAATGCCCGTCCGCTCCAGATATGCACAGTAGGTCGTCAGGTCTCGGCGATAGGCGGCAATCGTGTTACGCGCCAAGCCCCGCTCGACTGCAAGGTAATCAAGAAACTCCCCCGCCGCCACAGCGAGCGGCGAAGGAGCTTCTCCGATATGTTCCCGGTTCGCCGGCAACCTTAGTCCATCGCACGATTCATGGGCGTCACCTGTAGGCGATCGACGCCCTCATGCTGGCCAATCGAGGCACGCACGAACTCTCGGAATAGCGGCTGAGGATTGGTGGGGCGGCTCTTAAACTCGGGGTGAGCCTGGGTGGCCACGAACCACGGGTGCACATCGCGCGGCAGCTCGACCATCTCGACCAGACGCTCATCAGGCGAAAGACCCGAGATGACAAGACCGGCGTCCTCGAGCTGATCGCGGAAGGCATTGTTGAACTCAAAACGGTGACGGTGGCGCTCGTAGACAAGCTCCTCGCCATACGCCTCACGCGCGAGGGTATCGGCAGCGAGCTTGCACGGATAGGCGCCCAGGCGCATGGTGCCGCCCTTCTCGGTCACGTCCTCCTGCGAGCTCATCAAGTCGATGACGCTAAACGGACCGTCCGGATCAAACTCGGAGGAGCTGGCACCGGCAAGGCCGACAACGTTGCGGGCGAACTCGCACACGGCAACCTGCATACCCAGGCAAATGCCCAGATACGGAATCTTGTGCTCGCGAGCAAACTCGGCAGCAAGGATCT
>CABUZD010000239.1 GCA_902495945.1 uncultured Collinsella sp. | reverse complement strand
GTTCTACAACGCCGAGACCGGTATGTACGAGCTCAAGGGCGAGGGCGTAGAGTACACGAGCGCCCAGATGGTTGATTACTGGGAGAAGCTCGTCGACACCTATCCCATCATCTCCATCGAGGACGGCATGGCCGAGGAGGATTGGGACGGCTGGGTTGAGCTCACCCGTCGCATTGGCAACAAGGTGCAGCTGGTGGGCGATGACCTGTTCGTCACCAACACCGAGCGCCTTAAGAAGGGCATCGAGCTGGGCGCCGCCAATGCGATCCTGGTCAAGGTCAACCAGATCGGCACGCTCACCGAGTCGCTGGAGGCTATCGAGACCGCCAAGGAGGCCGGTTACGCCTGCATCGTGAGCCACCGCTCCGGCGAGACCGAGGACTCCACGATCGCCGACCTGGTCGTGGGTGTTAACGCCGGCCAGATCAAGTCGGGCGCCCCGTGCCGCAGCGACCGTATCGCCAAGTACAACCAGCTCATCCGCATCGAGGACGAGCTCGAGGGCAGCGCGCGCTACGCCGGCAAGTCTGCGTTCTACAACATTCGCTAGGCAGCGGCGTGTGCGGGGGCGGGGCTGACTCGGATTCGCCTCGCTTCCGCCGGGCACTGTTGAGCACCATTGGGCACTGGGCCATACGGCTCAGCGCCTTTTTTATGTCGAGCAAAGGCCGGCGAAAGCGGTGCGGGCGCTCGTGCTATAACTAAAAGACTTAGCGCAAACAAACCTCAACCGCACAAGGCGCACATGGATCAGATTTACGACAACAGGTATTATTCCGTCGGTTCGCGCGAGCCGTCGCCGAGCCGCGCGGGTACCGTGCAGCTCGGCGGGTCCGACTACGCCGGCGTCGATCGCCGCGCACAGCGTCCGACGAGCGCCTCACGCCCCCGTGCTCAAATGAATATGCCGACGGGCCGCCCGCCACGTTCGGCGCGCTCGGTGCGTACGCAGCACCCCTCGGCTCAAACGCACGAAAAGTCGACCAGGCCCTCGAACCGTCTTTCGGGCTCGGACTTTATGCACTACGCCAACGACAACGCGGTGGTCAAGGCGATCTACGACTTTACCCATGGACCCCAGCGCGGGCTGTTTATTGGCATTGTCGTCGTTCTGGTACTCGTGAGCCTGTACTTTCCCGTGCGCGACCTCTACGTTGCCAAACGCTCGAGCGATATCTTGGCCAAGCAGGTAGAGATTCGCCAGCAGTATAACGACGAGCTGCAGAAAAGCGTCGACAAGCTGCTTTCGGAGCAGGGTATCAAGGATGCGGCATCCGAGGACCTGGGCCTGGTGATGCCCGGCGAGAAGAGGATTGAAGTGCAGGGCCTGGACGACGATTCGGATTCGTCTTCGAGCAAGAAGTCGTCGAACGCCAAGAAGGCCAGCGAAGTTGCCAAGGAAATCGAAGAAGTCGGTAAGGACGCGCCGTGGTACATCCAGGCGCTCGACATGCTGTTTGGGTTTAACGGTGTCGAGGGCCAGACGGTCGTGTCCAACGGCAAATAGCGCCCGGAGGGGAGCCCGCAATGACGTATTGCAAACGATATAAGGTGGCGGCGATTGACCTGGGAACGGTGTCGTCGCGACTGGTG
>CABUZD010000238.1 GCA_902495945.1 uncultured Collinsella sp. | reverse complement strand
GCCGCGTTATCCAGATAGATCATCGCACGACCTCCCACATATCAATCACGGTATAGCCCTCGGTGGGAACGCCCGCCGCGGCGAGTTCGCCGCGCAGCAGTTCCTCATCCGAAGGCAGCGCCTTCCACGCCAGACCGCAGCCGGCAGCGACCTCCCCGGGCACGGGAATCGTTCGCCCGGGAAGACCGCGCTCGATGCACAGGGACTCGCAACCCATGGCGGCCGCCGTGGTGGGAAACGTGATGACAAGCGCCGGGCGCTTCTCCCTCATGGCAACTCCAACCAATACGCTACGGGCGCACGACGCGCACGGCCTGCTCCATCTTCTCCACGATCACGTACATGTTGGTGACCTCGCCTACCGCAAGCTGGTCTTTAATGCCATAGTGGTCGAGGCAGGTACCGCAGGTGAGAATCTCGACGCCCTGCTCCGCCAGGCCCTTCAGGTCATCAAGCACCGGCGAGCCCTCGACGGTGAGCTTGGCGCCGCCGTTGTAGAACAGCATGGTCGCGGGCAGCTCCTCCTGCTGCGTCACGGCAAAGATGAAGCCCTTCATGAGCTTGTGGCCCAGCTCGTCGTCGCCACGGCCCATGCAGTCGGTGTAGACGGAAATGACGAGCTTGCCCTTGCCGGCGTTGGCGTCGCAGAAGGCAGCGCCATCCTGCTCGGAATCGGCCACGGCAACGGCGCCAGAGGTCGCCACGGTCACGTGCCACTCGGCGTCAGAAACCTTCTCGACCGAGGCCGTGCAGCCCTTCTCCTGCGCCATCTTGGAGATGTTCTTGACGGCGGTCTCGTTATCGACCGAGGTCACGACGGTGCCCTCGCCATCGAGCTGCTTCAGGGCTTTGAGCGTCTTGACGACGGGCAGAGGGCAGGCATCGCCCATGGCATTGACTTCAATTTTGGTAGACATAGTTTTTCCTTTCAAATAAATCGTTTTAGAACGGTACAGAAGTTCAATAAACGTGTCGTTAACGGACAACGCGGACGGCAGGACCGCCCGGCTCCGCCTCGCACACGCGCCCGACAACGGCCGCGATGCGCCCCTCGGCATGTAAACGACGCGCAAGCTCATCCACAACCGCCGCGGGCGCCGCGATGAGCAAACCACCCGAAGTCTGCGGATCGTACAGCGCATCCAGTATGCCCGGCTCCAGGTCCTCGTCGGCAGCCACGCGCGGGCCAAAGAAGTCCTGGTTGCGGTAGGAGCCCGCGGGGATAATGCCCAGACGCGCCATGTCGAGCACCTGGTCAAAGAGCGGCACCGCCCCCGACGCAAGCTCAACCTGCACGCCCGAGCCCTCGGCCATCTCGCACGCGTGCCCGATCAGACCAAAGCCCGTAATGTCAGTACAGCCGTGAAGCTCGAGCCCCTCGGCCAGACGAATCGGGGCCTCGTTGAGGGTGCGCATCGAGTCAAACACGGCTGCGGCCTCGTCCTGCTCGATGAGCTCGCCCTTAATGGCCGTGGTGATGATGCCCGAGCCAACCGCCTTGGTCAGCAGCAACGCATCGCCCACGCGCGCGCCGCTGTTGGCGAGCATACGGTCGAGCGCGACAAAGCCGCTCACAGACAGGCCGTACTTGGGCTCGTCGTCGTTGAT
>CABUZD010000237.1 GCA_902495945.1 uncultured Collinsella sp. | reverse complement strand
CGCCTACGTGGAGCCTCCCCAGGTTATTGAACTCTCGCGCCGTCTGGCATCTTCCGTCTCGCCCGCTTTTGCGCAGGTGAGCGAGGTCACCGATGTCGTTCGAATTACCAAGGAGATGGTCCACCGTGGTTAACGTCATCGACTACATGCCGGGCGATACGCTACTGCATCGCCTGAACCCCGTCGTCAAACTGGGCCTCGCCGCCGCCATCATCGTCGGCATCTTCTTGTCCGACACCTACGTGGCGCTGCTGGGCTTTTTGGCACTCACCCTTGCGCTGGGCGCCTATGCCGGCGTCGTCGACCGTCTGTTCTCGCTGCTCAAGTTGCTGATCCCGCTCGCGCTTATCATGCTGGTGCTCCAGCTGGCCTTTATGCGCGATGGCAACGTGGTGTGGGGCTTTATCACCGACACGGGCCTCATCACAGGATCGAAGGCCTGTCTGCGCCTACTGGGTGTGGCGTTACCACTCATCCTCATGCTCATGGTGACCAAGCTCAACGACCTTGCCAACGCCTGCGTCGAGGTGCTGCACGTACCGTATCGCTATGCCTTCACCTTTACGACGGCCCTGCGCTTTGTGCCGGTGTTCGGCCAGGAAATGAATGCCATCATGGAGGCGCAAACCGCGCGCGGCGTGGAGTACGACACCAAGAACCCCATCAAGAAGCTCAAGCTCATGCTGCCACTGTGCGTTCCGCTGCTCATCTCGAGCGTGGGCAAGACCGACGCCACGGCCCTGGCAGCCGAGCAGCGCGGTTTTTATCTGCGCACGCGCACCAGCTCGTACAAGCGCTACCCCATCAAGGGTCTGGACATCGCCGTGCTCATCGTCAGCATCGCCCTCATCGCCATCGGCTTCCTGTTCTAGTTCACCACCGACAGCAACCGCCCAACGCAAAAGGCCTCAGCTCGCACCAAACGAGCCGAGGCCTTTACTGTTTCACAGATAAAACCTACCAAAATTAACCTGTCCCTTTTTGGCGGGTCGGAAGCTAGAGGCGGTAGGGGGCGCCGCTGCGGATGATGGATTCGCGCACCAGGACGTCCATGGCGTCGAGGGTGATCTCAGGCATCTCTCGGTACTTCTGCAGCACCGAGAGCTCGGTGCAGGCCAGAATGACGCGGTCGCAGCCGCTACGGGCGAACTCCCACATCACGCGGTCGAACTTATCCATATCGGGCTCACGTCCGGCCTTCACATCATCGTAGATAAGCGACATCACATCGTTCTGACGTTTCTCGCTGGGATAGACGACCTCAACACCCGCAGCCTTACATTCGCGGCCGTAGACGCCCGCGCCCACGGTGCCATCGGTGCCCATGACGCCGATCTTATGCACCGGCTCGGCCGGCATACTCAGGTTGGGGTCGAACTCGCACTCCCCCATCACCGCACCCGCAAGGGCATAGCGCACCGACTCACGCGGCATGTGGATAATCGGCACCTTCGTAAACGACTGGATCTGGTCGTAGAAGTAGTGCGACGTGTTGCAGGGAATGGCAATGTGTGCACAGCCCAGCGACTCGAGTGCCTGGGCGCACTCTTTCATGGTCGCCAGCAGCTTGGCATGCTCGCCGGTCTTAATGGCCAGCGTGCGGTCGGGCATGGTCG
>CABUZD010000236.1 GCA_902495945.1 uncultured Collinsella sp. | reverse complement strand
CCCTTCATCGCGCGCACCTTGGACTCGATGGTCTTGCAGAGCTCATCCATGTCCGTGCCCTCGGCGGCAAGTGCCGTCACGCTGGGGAATGAAGGGTTCTCGTCGCCAAACAGCCCGGAGATGGTTTCGCGTGGCATATACAGCGTGAGCGAGCCCATGGAGTCGCTGCCGCCATCAATCACGCCTACAATCTGCACCTCGCCGTTGGACACCTTGATGGTTTTCCCCAGCGCATCCTGTTCGTTGCCGTAAAGCTGATCGGCGCCGCCGCGGCTGATGAGCGCCACGCGCGAGCCTGATTGGGACTCGGCCTGGGAATAGGTTCGCCCCGCAACGAGCTTGCTGGCCCCCACGGCGTCGAGCATGTCGCTATCGACACCCTGTGCCATGACGGTATAGCTTTTATCGCCGGTCTTGTACTCGGTATACGCGCTGTCGACAATGCCGATCTGCTCTATCTGCGGCACCAGTTTTTGAAGCTTCTCGATGTCCGACTCGGTGAGTTCTTGCGACGAATAGATTTGCACCATGCGTGCCGCATTGAGGCCCAGGCTGTTGACCAAACTGTTTTGGATGCCGCCGATGAGCGAAGTCATGGCGATAACCGAGGCGATGCCGATGACAATGCCCAGGATGGTGAGCAGGCTGCGCCCCTTGTTGGCCTCGAGCGAGTGAAGGGCTTCCTGGATGAGATCGCGGGCGCTCATGCCACCACTCCTTTCGGCGGATTGGCGGAGGCGGAAATCATGGGTAGGCTATCTACGGCGCTGCGCAGGGTCCGCGGTGCATGTGGAATATACGCGCCGTCGTGAATGCGACCGTCGCGGATGGTCACGGCACGGTCGGCCTCGGCGGCAATGCCGGGGTCGTGTGTGATAAGAACGATGGTTTTGCCGCGCTCTTGAAGTCTATGGAAGGTCTCCATTACAAGCGCTCCAGTGGCGGAGTCCAGGTTTCCCGTCGGCTCGTCAGCCAAAATGATGGGCGGATCGTTGACGAGGGCGCGCGCGATGGCGACACGCTGCATCTGGCCGCCTGAGAGCTCGGATATGCGGTGGTCCCAGTGGTCGACCGGCAGCGTGACGGCCTGCAGCGCGTGCACGGCGCGCATTTCGCGCTGGCTGCGGGGTACATTGGTATACGACAGCGGCAGCATCACGTTTTCGATGACCGATAGGCACGGCAGCAGGTTGAAGCTCTGAAAGACAAAGCTAATGCTCAGGGCTCGAACTTCGGTGAGCTCGTCATCGTCAAGCTCGGCCACGTTGATCCCTTGCAGGTAGTAGTCGCCCGCCGTCGGCTTATCCAGGCAGCCTAGGATGTTCATGAGCGTTGACTTGCCCGAGCCCGAAGGGCCGGTAATGGCGACGAACTCGCCGGGTTCTACCGCCAGGCTCACGTTGTGCAGGATGTGGGCGCAACCCGCCTCGCTCTCAAAGATGCGGTGCACGTTGCGGATGTCGATAACGGGACGCATTACATGTCCTCATCGGCAGACATATTGCCCGAATCCGCACTGTAGCCGCCGTCAGCCGTTGCGTCCGCTCCGGTGTCCATGACGAGCGTGTCGCCATCGCGCAGCTTGGTAACCGGCACGTTGGGGTTGATCTCGTTGCCCTG
>CABUZD010000235.1 GCA_902495945.1 uncultured Collinsella sp. | reverse complement strand
GCTGAAAGGATATCAGGCCGCTGTCGGTCAGCCGGTCATCCAGCCCCGCCGTCCAAACAGCCGCCTGGACAAGGTGCGCCATATGTTTCAGAAGGTAATTTATCGCACATAAACAAACGAGCGGGGCATCTCGGAATCGTTGTTTTTGAGCAGAACCGTTCGGCAGTGTTTCAGACGTTCGGCGAGGTCGTCCTCGGTTGCAATCGTAGATAGGATGGCAAACTCGTCACCGCCTATGCGAAACGCCGCCTCGTCCACTTTCATATACAGTTTGAGATAGAGGCTTACCTGCAAGATATAGCGGTTGCCCTCGTCATGCCCAAAGACGTCGTTGCAGTGCTTGAGATTGTCGATATCGATGAACGCCATGGTAACGGGGGTGTCCTGCTCCCAGAGCTCCTCGAGGGAACGGGCAAAGCCGCCACGGTTGCCAAGCCCGGTAAGCTGGTCGGTAAAGGCGGTCCTGATCAGATCCTCCTGACGCTCGAGAAGGTCACGGACGGTCTTTTCGAGCGTTTCGGTGTAATTGCTGACAGTATCCATGTTCTAAGCGGCTTTCTGAAGTCGGAGCGGATTGCGTCGGGCGAGCTCGTTGTGTACACGCATCGTTGCTCAGCGTTTTGCGTGTATCCAGGCCCCCGCCTTGCTGCGTTGTTGGGTTACTTTGCCGGCTAATGTTCGCTGTTGATAACTGCTGAGTAGTATAAACAACAGTGCAAAATTATATAGGGGTGCACATGCTGTGGGTGGCTATTATTCGACAAACGGCAGCGCGATGATGCGATGTTCGATAAAAATGCGACTGGGGCGGTATATGTTGATGGGTATACTTGTTCCGTTTAAATTTGCGGGGACGGAGATGGTCGCATGGCACAGCCAACTATGACGCGCACGGTGGGGCTGGCACTCGAGGGAGGCGGTTACCGCGGTATGTATACGGCGGGCGTGCTCGACGTTTGGATGGAGCACGGTTTGACCTGCGACCATATGGTGGGTGTCTCGGCGGGCGCGGCGTTTGGCTACAACTTTAAATCGCGTCAGATCGGCCGCGCCATTCGCTATAACAAGGCCTATTGCGCCGATAAACGCTATGCAGGTGTAGTAAGCTGGCTGCGAACTGGCGATATGTTCAATGCCGATTTTGCCTATCACGAGGTGCCTATCGAGCGCGATCCCATCGACTTGGAGGCGTATCGCGCCTGCCCCATGCGATTTACGTGCGTGTGTACCGATATCGAGACGGGCAAGGCCGTCTACCATGACCTGCCCTATGGCGACGAGCGGGATATCGAGTGGATCCGGGCATCGTCGGCGATTCCCGTGGCGACGCGTCCCGTTGCTATTGACGGGCATAAGTATCTGGATGGTGGCGTGGCTGATTCCATTCCCAGTGCATGGCTGTTTGCGCAGGGGTATGACCGCAATATCGTGGTGCTCACGCAGCCGGCGGGCTTTGTGAAGCAGCCCAACAGCATGATGCCCATGGTGCGGCGCGTGTTCCGTCACTACCCGGAGTTTGTCGCAGCGCTTGAGCATCGGCATGAGGTCTACAATGCCACGCTCGATGACCTGGCACGTCGCGAGGCTGCCGGCGAAATCATTGTGGTGCGGCCGAGCGAATCGGTGAAGGTGCCGTCGCTATGCCGTGAGCCCGATGAGCTCGAGCGCATCTACCAGGTCGGTCGCCACGATGCGGAG
>CABUZD010000234.1 GCA_902495945.1 uncultured Collinsella sp. | reverse complement strand
TCCAAAAGCTGATATT
This sequence comes from uncultured Collinsella sp., assembly GCA_902495945.1. Taxonomy (GTDB): domain Bacteria; phylum Actinomycetota; class Coriobacteriia; order Coriobacteriales; family Coriobacteriaceae; genus Collinsella. Next base: position 1,727 of record CABUZD010000234.1, on the reverse strand, counting down.
TAAGGCTTGAGCTGCCGGCGTTGACAACAAGTACGTTCATGAGACTCCTTCGCAGTGCAATACGGTCGACGCAGGCCCCTTAAGGCGGCCGCATTTTAATAAGAAGTTATCATATCTTGATAAATAGATATCAGCATATCGCCCAACGAGCGCAAAAGAGGGGCCGAACGGCGCTCGGTCGTCCAGCCCCTCCCCTCTTGCAATTACTTGCCGTTGACGATGCGCTCGACGTCGGAAGCGATCATGAACTCCTCGTCCGTAGGGATGACGAAAATCTTGACCTTGGAATCCTTGGCGGACAGGCACCAAGCGCCGTCGCCACGCAGGGCATTACGGGCGTGATCCATCTTGACGCCCATAAAGGCCAGACGATCGGCCACGCCAGCGCGAACGGCCGGAGCGTGCTCGCCGATGCCGGCGGTAAAGACCAGGGTGTCCATGCCGCACATGGAGGTGGCCATCTCGGCGGCCTTAGCGGCAATCTTGTAGACGAACATATCGAAGGCGAGCTGAGCCTCGGGGTCACCAGCAGCGGCGAGCTCCTCAACGTTGCGGCAGTCGTTGGTCTTGCCACCGGTCACAGCCAAAAGGCCAGACTTCTTGTTCATCATCTCGTCGACCTCGTCGAAGGTGTAGCCACCCTCGCGCTGCAGGTAGCACACGGTAGCCGGGTCGATGGAGCCGCAGCGGGTGCCCATCATGACGCCGTCGAGCGGCGTCAAGCCCATGGTGGTGTCCATGCACTTGCCGTCCTCGATGGCGCACAGGGAAGCGCCGGAGCCGATATGGCACACGACGACCTTGCGGGCCTCGCCGTTGGTCATCTCGGCGACCTTCTTGGAGATGTAGCGATAGCTGGTGCCGTGGGCGCCGTACTTACGGATGTGCAGCTTGTCGCAAACATCCTTGGGAAGGGCGTAGGTCTTGGCGACCTCGGGCATGTTGAAGTGGAAAGCGGTGTCGTAGACCGTGACGTTGGGCAGATCGGGATACTGCTCCAGGCAGTACTCGATAACGTTGGCCTCGGGGTTGTTGTGCAGCGGCGCCAGCGGGGCGACCTCGCGAATCTTGGCGAGGACGTCCTCGTCGACGAGGGAGGAATCACCAAAGTACCAACCGCCCTGAACGATACGGTGGCCGATGCCCTCGATCTTGACGCCGTTGGCCTCAAGGTCCTTCAGGACGACCTCGATGGCGACCTTGTGGTCGGGGAACTCGATGTTCTCGGTCACCTTCTTGGAGCCATTGGCAGCATGGGTGAAGGTACCACCGGTAAAGCAGACGCGCTCGCAGGAGCCCTTTGCGGACACCTTATGGGACTTGGTGTCGATGACCTGATACTTAAGGGTCGAAGATCCCGCGTTGACGACCAGAACGTTCATGTGTCTCCCTACTAACAGGCGGTGTGGCGCCGCCAGGTTACATACGCTTCAATAATAAACCCAAACGCCCTCGCGCTCGGGTTTATTGCGTTGATATATAAGTTATCGGTACCTAAATACTCATGGCCTTTGACTTGTAAGACGAAATAGCGCGGGGATATACACCATGGAAGAAATCCCGAGCGCAACAAGCAATACGACTCGAATGCCCGCGATGCTGCTCAACGCAGCATTGAACAGATAGAAAAGGATGGCACCCACCGCCACCATCTGGCTTTGGACCGAAATCAGTGAACAGCGCATCGAAGAATCGACAGCATTTTGAAAAATTGAGTATTTAATTGG
>CABUZD010000233.1 GCA_902495945.1 uncultured Collinsella sp. | reverse complement strand
GCCGCCTTCCTGGCCTCGACATCATGCTTCACCCTCAAATCAACGCGCATAAAGAAAGCCTCCCATTTCTCATGTCCAAGAAATGGGAGGCAGTTCAGTAGCGGCAGGGCTTTTGGAAGGGGACTTGGTTGTGAGGGCTCGTTAGGCGAGCTTGGCCTCGAGCTCGGCGATACGCTTGTAGGCATCGATGGTAAAGCGGGTCTGCTTCTCCAAGATCATGGTGGTCATGAGAGTGTCCTGAGCGTGAGCCATGATGAAGGTCATCTCCATCTCGCCACCGCCGGCCTCCTGCGAAAGCAGCTTGGTCTGCGTGTCGTGGGCGCCGATGAGCGCATCGCTGGCATCCTTGTGCAGCTGCTCGGCCTTCTCAAAATCACCCTCGCGAGCAGCATCGAGCGCTGCAAGCAGATCGGTCTGGGCGTCACCTGCGTATGCGACAATCTCGAATCCAACCATCGAGATTTCTTCTTTGGTTGCCATATTGCGTTCCTTTCACATATGAACCAATGGAGAGCATCGCGTCCGGGCATACGCGCTGCGTTCTGTATGACAGAAACAATAACATTCAAACAAAAAAGAACAATGCAAACCGTTTTTTCGAGCCGTGAACGGTCTTTTTTTCGCCCGCGAACGGTTTCCAAACCATTTCGAACAATATCAAACATGATTAGCGGAAACCCAAACATGGCCGCACCCTAACGCAAATCGCGCACCGTATCGCCCTCTACGAGCACGCCGGAGATCAGCATGTGCTCCACACCAGGTGCAACGCCCTCGGCGCCAGCAATCTTGTCGACCGCCCACATGCCGACGCGCTTGTTGTCAAAACGCACCGTGGTCAGGCGACGATCGGGCACGATATCGCCCAGGCTGTCATCAACACCCACCACGCTCACGTCCTGGGGCACGCGCTTCCCGCGCGACTCGAGTCCACGGATGCAGCCGTAGGCCATGGCGTCGTTGGAAGCATAAATGGCCGTACAGGTCGGATCGTCCGCAAGCACCTGGCCGGCAGCATATCCGCTCTGTGCCGTCCAATCGCCACGGACGAGTCGCGGCGGCTCAATACCATGCGCACGCAATGTCTCACGCCAGCCCTCCTCGCGCCGCATGCCCGAAAGCGAGCGCTCGGGACACGAGATAAAGTGCACGGTCTTGTGCCCCTGCCCCAGCAAGTACTCGACAACTTGGCGCGAGCAATCGAACTGGTCGTTATCGACCGTCGAGCACAGCGGGTGCTCCAGCATGGTAACGAGCACCGTCTGCATACCGGGCAGCGGCTCAAAGGTGCCAAAGTCCGCCGGCATGCGGTTCATGATCACGACCATACCGTCCACCGGCAGTGCGCTCATACGCGACGATGCGCTCTCGAGGGTATAGGGGTGTCCATCTACTTTAGTGAGGGTGATGGCATAGCCGTGTTTGTCGGCGGCGGCGGCAAAGCCCTCCATACGGTCGAGATTGCCGGTGCCGGTAATGTTGAACATGGCGACGCCGACGGTCTTAAACTTGCCGCGGCGCAGCGATCGACCGGCAAAATTGGGGCGATACCCCAGCTCGCGCATGGCAGCGCGCACGCGCTCCTTGGTCTCGGGGCGCACGCTGGGCGAATCGTGCACCGTACGCGAGACTGTCTGCTCCGAGACGCCCGCGAGACGCGCCACGTCCTTAACGGAAACCGATTTTTTAACAGCGGCCATAGGTCGATCTTTCTATGTCGACGATGCCATTGGTGGCATCCTACGCAGTCATTTTTAACGTCTTCAAGTATATCCAACG
>CABUZD010000232.1 GCA_902495945.1 uncultured Collinsella sp. | reverse complement strand
GGACAAGGCCGAGCGCATTAAGCAAGCGATTGAGCTGACCGGATACGTGCGGTCCAGCCAGGCTCGCGCGCTGCGCACTGGCTCCACCAAGCTCATCGGTGTTATCGTGCCCAAGATCAACTCGGAATCGGTGAGCCGCATTACCGCTGGCATTGGCCAGGTGCTCGGTCGCCGTGGCTACCAGATGCTGCTTGCCAATACCGATAATGCGGCCGATCGCGAGCTCGAATACCTTGATTTATTCCAAAACCATCCGGTTGACGGCATTGTGCTGGTGGCAACCATGATCACCGACGAGCACCGTCGTGCGATTGACTCGTGCCGTGTGCCCATTGTGTTGATCGGCCAACATGTCGAGGGCGCGGCGTGCGTCTATCACGACGATTACGAGGCTGCCTTTGAGCTCGGCCGTGCGCTTGCGGGTCGGGTGGATGGCAAGATCGCCTACATCGGAGTTACCGAAGAGGACCGCGCGGCCGGTTATGACCGCCGTCGCGGTTTTGAGGCCGGCTTGCGCGCAGCGGGTAACCCGCTCGATGCCGCCTTGATTCGTCGGGGCTCGTTTACGCTCGACTCGGGCTATTGTGCGGCGCATGAGCTGCTTTCCGTCGCTCCCGATGTTTCGTTTATCGCCTGTGCGACCGACACCATGGCGGCGGGCGCGCTGCGTGCCATCGATGAGGTTCGCGGCATGGGCGAGGGTATACACCGCGTGAGCGGTTTTGGCGACAACGCGTTTTTGCGCGCGCTGACGGGCGGCATTCCCACCGTGCATTATGGCTACCTGACCAGTGGCGTCGAGGCGACCAATATGTTGCTCAACACGCTCGATGGCGTGGAGGGGGAGAGCGGTCTCAAGACGCTCAAACTCGGCCATCAGCTTATGAATGTCTAGATTTTGGGCACGTCTGCCTGCCTCTGAGCCCTTATGTTTGTCTCAAAACTACCATTCGCCGGCTATTTCCTACCGTTCACCCTACTATGAAAACGATTACAGACATATGAAACTGAAATCGATTACAGTGTAAGTGTCAAAGATGGCCGGGTGCATATGCGCCCGTTGGAGGAAAGGGAAGTCATGGACTACCGCAAATCAGCCCAAGAGGTGCTCGACAACATCGGTGGCGCCGACAACGTTGTTTCGGCCGCACACTGCGCCACGCGTCTGCGCCTGGTGATTGCCGATAACGCCAAGGTCGACAAGGAGGCCCTCGAGAATATCGACGGCGCCAAGGGCGTCTTTGAGGCCCAGGGCCAGCTCCAGATTATTTTTGGCACTGGCACCGTCAACAAGGTCTATGACGAGTTCATTGCGCTCAGTGGCGTCGAGGCTGCCACCAAGGCCGAGGTCAAGGAGGCCGCGGCACAGCAGCAGAACATCTTTATGCGTGCCATTAAGGTGCTCGGTGACGTCTTTGTCCCCATCATCCCCGCCATCGTGGCTTCGGGTCTGCTGCTGGGCATTATGAGCGCCCTCAACTTTATGGCCTCCAACGGCTTTATCGCGCTCGACACCAATAACTTTATTTACAAGATCGCCGACCTGGTCTCGGGCACGTCCTTTGGCATTCTGCAGATCCTGATCGGCTATTCCGCCGCCAAGGCCTTTGGCGCCAACCCGTATCTGGGTGCCGTCGTCGGCGGTGCGTTCATTAACTCCTCGCTGCAGAGCGCCTACACGGTTGCCTCCGAGGGCGTTCAGACCATGGTCACCGTCATCCCCGGCGTCTACAGCTTTGAGTGGGTCGGTTATCAGGGCCACGTGATCCCCATCGTCATCGCCTGCGCCATTCTGGCCTTCCTCGAGAAGCGCCTGCACAAGAT
>CABUZD010000231.1 GCA_902495945.1 uncultured Collinsella sp. | reverse complement strand
GTGCATCGCCGGCGGCATTGCGCTGCAGGCACTTGAGGCCCACGGCATTCAGGTCATGGCGCACGTCGCGCAAATCGGCGGCATCTCCGACCTGCCGATGGACGATATGGTCTATCGCGAGGCCGACCGCAAGGCGATCCTTACGAACGATCTGCCGTGCATTGACGCCGCCGCAGCCGGCCGCATGCGCGAGGAGATCCTAGCCGCGCGCGACGAACTCGACAGCATCGGCGGCATCGTGGAGTGCGGCATTTACGGGCTTCCCGCGGGCATCGGCGACCCCATGTTCGACGGTATCGAGAACCGCATCGCACAGATCGCCTTTGGCATCCCCGCCGTAAAGGGCGTGGAGTTTGGCATGGGCTTTGCCGTCGCCGCCATGCGCGGCAGCGAGAACAACGATCCGTATCGCATCGATGCAGAGTCGGGCGAGATCGAGGTTGAATCCAACAACGCCGGCGGCATCCTGGGCGGTATTTCGACCGGCGCGCCCGTCATGTGGCGCATGGCCGTAAAGCCGACGCCCTCAATTGGCCGCGAGCAACAGACCGTAGACATGGACGCCATGGAAAATGCCGAGCTCTCGGTCCACGGCCGCCACGATCCCTGCATCGTCCCCCGAGCCGTCCCCGTAGCCGAAGCAGCCGCCGCCCTCGCGATTTGGGACGCTCTCCTCGAGGACGCAGGCCAGCTCTAACCCGACTCACCTGAGTTGCCCGTCAACTCTGCCATTACGCGAAAGGGGTCCCCATGGACCTTGCTGACATCCGCCAGGCCATCGACGGCATCGATACCACGCTCCTCAACAGCTTTGTCGAGCGTATGGACATTGCCACCGAGGTCGCCAAGTCAAAAATCGAGATGGGCAAGGCCGTCTTCGACCCCGCCCGCGAGCGCTCCAAGCTCAATAACCTCGCCAGCCGCGCGCCCGAGCGCTACGAGGCGCAGACCATCACCCTGTTCCGTCTCCTCATGAGCATGAGCAAGGCCGAGCAGCAGCGCTACATCAACGAGCTCAAGGGCATCACGGTGTCGCAAAAAGCCCATGCCACGGCCGCAGCCTTTGACACGCCCTTCCCCCAGACGGCCACCGTCGCCTGCCAGGGCGTCGAGGGCGCCTACAGCCAGATTGCCGCGTGCAAGCTCTTTGACGTGCCCGATATCGCCTTCTTTGAGACCTTCGAGGGCGTTATGCGCGCCGTACGCGACGGCTTCTGCGAATTTGGCGTGCTGCCCATCGAAAACTCAACTGCCGGATCGGTCAACGCCGTCTACGACCTGCTCGCCCAGTTCGATTTCCACATCGTGCGTTCACTGCGCCTTAAGATCGATCACAACCTGCTCGTCAAGCCCGGCACTAAGCTCGCCGACGTGCGCGAGGTCTACAGCCACGGCCAAGCCATTGCCCAGTGTGCCGGCTTTATCGAGTCCCACGACCTGCACGCCACCAAGTACCCAAACACGGCCATGTCGGCCGAGATGGTCGCCAACTCCGAGCGCACCGACGTCGCCGCCATCGCCTCGCGCAGCTGTGCCACGCTGTATGGCCTCGAGGTGCTGGAGCCCAATATCCAAGACTCGGACAACAACTACACGCGCTTTGTCGTCATCAGCCGCGAGCCGCGCGTCTACCCCGGCGCTAATCGCACCTCGCTCATGATCACCACGGCCAACGAGCCGGGCGCCCTCTATCGCGTGCTCGAGCGCTTCTACGCACTCAACATCAACCTCATCAAGCTCGAGAGCCGCCCCATCCCCGGTCGCGACTTCGAGTTCATGTTCTACTTCGACGTGGAGTGCCCCGTCACGGCGCCAGAGTTCCGCACGCT
>CABUZD010000230.1 GCA_902495945.1 uncultured Collinsella sp. | reverse complement strand
GCGACACGTGCTACCGCTCGGTGAGCATGACGTGCTGCGTAGGGTCCTCCTCCTCCACCAAGCGGAAGGTATCGATGCCCACCTCGAGCTCGACGGCGGCAAACTTGGCACCCTTGGCCTCGATAGCGGCCATGAGCTCGGGGGTAAAGTGCAGACCCGCCGTAGGAGCGGCAGCCGAGTGCTCCTCCTTCATGGCGTAGACGGTCTGGTACTTCTCGGGATCGCCCTCGTAATCGGTAATGTAGGGCGGCAGCGGCACGTGACCGGCAGCGTGGATGGCCTCGTCGAGCGTGCGCGGGTCGCCGGCGGCATTGCAACCGGCCGGCTCAAAACGCACCAGACGACCGCCGCGGCTATCGGTAACAAAGTCGACGACCTCTGCCGTCAGCACCACGGGAGCCCCCTCGGGCGCATGGGCGCCACCGGCGCGATACTCAATCTGAGCACCGGGCTTCAGGCGCTTGCCCGGCTTGACCAGGCACTCCCAGACGTGACCCAGCGGGTCAACATCCTCGCGGCGCTTGAGCAGCAGCGTCTCGACCACGCCGCCCGAGCCCGTCTTGCGGCCAATCAGGCGAGCCGGCATCACGCGCGTCTGGTTGATGACGAGCACGTCGCCTGGCTCGATGTAGTCGATGATGTCGCGGAAGATACGGTGCTCAACGGTACCGCCGTGCTCCAACGGCGTTCCCGCCTGGGAGCCCTTGCGATCCACCACCAGCAGGCGGCAGGAGTCGCGCGGCTCGGCTGGAGCCTGGGCGATCAGTTCCTCAGGAAGGTTGTAGTCAAAATCATCGGTACGCATAGACACGTCGGATACTCCTTATATAGCTAAAGTCCGCTCTACATCCTAGCAGGCTGCCAGCCCAAAAGAACTACTTTTTGGACGCTTTGCGCTCGTCGCGGATGCGGGCGCGGTCCATGGCCGCCTCGACAGCCGAGAAGCGGCAGCCGCAGTAATTCTGCCTGTACATGCCCAGCTCGCGCGAACGGCGTGTCGCCTCGGGGTAATACGGGCGAAAATCGCGAATCACCGGGGTGAGCCCATGTGCCGCCGCCAAGCGCTCAAGCACGTCATTGCAGGTATCGAACAGCTGGTACGGCGAGACGGTGAGGGTTGTGCCCACAAACTCAAACCCGCGCTCCTGGGCCACACGGCATGCCTCGGCCAGACGCAGGGCATAGCATGCGCGACAGCGACGAGGCCGATCGGCACCCAGCGGTGCCACGCCGGTCTCCCAGCGCTCACGGTCCTCCCCTGCCTCGATGAGCTCGATGTCGCCATCGGCACACCACCGGCGCAGCTCGTCCAAGCGGCGCTGCCATTCATCGCGCGGTTGAATATTGGGGTTGGTCCAGCAAATCGTGGGCTCAAACCCCTCCTCGCGCAGCAGGCGAACCGGCTCAAGCGAGCATGGTGCACAGCACGCATGCAGCAACAACGGCTTCATCGACATCTCCTCACCCAAAAAAGCGCACGCCAAAGGACGTATCCTCGCAGGCGACAATGCGGCGGTCGCGCAAAATGGTCCGCACGTAATACCAGTCGCCTACACAGCCCGACAAATGCAAGCCGGCAGCCAGATAGCACAGCAGCGGATAGCCCGAAAACGCAAACCCCAGGGCAAGCGTTGTCGTCACAACAACCGTCGGCGCCAGGCAAACCGCCATGTACCGCCGGTGCGAATACACAACGCCTTCGGCGCAGGCATAGATCATCGCCGTCTCGCGATTCGCCCCAAAGGTCACCTTCGCGCCCGCAGGCGCCAGCAGCTTAAAAAACACACCGTGCACCAGCTCGTGCACGGCAAATGAAGCCGCCGAAACCGCAGTCAAGCCGACTATCCAGCCCACG
>CABUZD010000229.1 GCA_902495945.1 uncultured Collinsella sp. | reverse complement strand
TCGACGAAACTGGAGAGGAGGTATTACGAGCTCCTGTGCGAATTGGAGAGAACGCTCCCGCAAACTGCCTCTTGACAACTTATAGGAGCGTCGGTTTTACTTTCACCCTTTTCGGCATGGTCGAAGGCATTCGAATCATCGTAGTAATTAGGCGCATTTTGTAGCAAACGGTTCATTCAAGCTCGAACTCGAAGACCGATGGTCCCCTCATCCACGGCTGTGAGCGAAAATACCAAATAGAATAAAAATCGAATGGCTAAGTCTGTTTGGTGAACGGAGGCAATATGGGCGAGGTAACTGAAAGCGACTGGAAGCTGTTTAAAGAGCTGCTCCCAAAATGGCAAGAAAGCTATATGGAAATGCTCATCGGCCAGTACATCGAGATACTGAGCGGTGGCAGTGAAGCGTCCAGTAGATTTTGGGCGTTAGAAGAGCGTATCAATAGGGACAAGCTGTCCTCAGGAGTGCTTGTGAACGATATTCGCCGCAGCACCATGCGTTATGAGATAGCCAACTTGCTTTCCGATAACGTTATCACGCTCGACGACCTTGACGGTTTCACCGAAGACATTAAGGGCTACGCACGACGTTGCATCGGTCGGCAAGAACGCTGAGCGACATGCGCATCCACAGCCGCTGTACTGCATAAACCGCCCCGCCGGATGCATATTTCGGCTGGGTGGTTGCTTTTTGCCCACGGGTACCCCAGGGGGCGGCGTGCAAATCCCGGAGTATTCAGCATCCCGGAGTCCGCGGGCGCGGGAATGGGTGCACAAAACCGCGTTGAAAGCCTTGATTATGAGCCCTCGGCACCTCAAGGATCGCTCATTTTTACTGTATGCGGCTCATGGCGCCTGCTTTTCGCCCAAAATCCAGTATGCAGGCACCCACGGCTGCTGAAAACTCCCAAAAATGCACGCTGCACCCCACCCTAGGCATCCGCAGCAAGAAGACGAATAGCCTCGGCCTCCCTAGTTACCGCAGGAGCCCCCAGGGCTTGCCTCCCAAATCTTTCCGCAGGACGGAAGGACCCCGCCGCGCGAAGCGCACGGCGGGGTCCAGACATGTCCGAGGACGATTTGGGAGGCAAGCCCTGGGGCCTCCGATGGGGGCAGTTCCAGCCGAGGCTATTCGTCGCCGAAGCTGATGCCCAATGCCTTGGCCTCGCGCACCAGGTCGCTCTGGGGATCGACATACTTGAGCTTGCCGGCGACATCCTCGAGCGGCATGTGGCACATTTTGCCGTCGCGCAGGGCGATCATGTAGCCAAACTCGCCGCGCAGGCAGCCAAGTGCGGCCTCGACGCCGCACTGGGTCGCAAAGATGCGGTCCTGAGCGTCGGGCTGGCCGCCGCGCTGCGTGTGACCGGGGATAGCGACGCGGGTCTCGCGACCGGTCTTGGCCTCGATCTCCTTGGCGATGTCGTAGACGATCGACGGGCTCGTGCGCTCGGCGAGCTTCTTCTTGTACTCCTTCTTGGACAGCGCCGCGTCCTCCTTAGAGATGGCGCCCTCGGCGACGGCCACGATGGTAAAGCGGCTGCCGGTCTCCATGCGATGCTCGATGGTCTTGATGACCTGGTCCATGTCGTAGGGGATCTCGGGAATCAGGATGACGTCCGCGCCACCCGCAACGCCGGCGTACAGCGGGATCCAGCCAACCTTGTGGCCCATGATCTCGATGACGAACACGCGGCCGTGACTCGAGGCGGTGGTATGGATGTCATCGATGCACTTGGTGGCGACGTCGATGGCGCTCGTAAAGCCAAACGTCATCTCGGTGCCCCAGGTGTCGTTATCGATGGTCTTGGGCAGAGCGATAACGTTGAGGCCCTCTTCGCGCAGGCGGTTGGCGGTCTTGGTGGAGCCGTTGCCGCCCAGCATAAACAGGCAGTCGAGCTGCAGCTTGTGATAGGTGTGGACCATTGCCGGCACCTTCTCGACGCCGTCGGCCTCGGGAGTGTCCAGACGCTT
>CABUZD010000228.1 GCA_902495945.1 uncultured Collinsella sp. | reverse complement strand
TCGACGCTATGCGCGACGCCATCAAGCTCGAGATCGAGCAGGACAAGGCTTCCCGCCTGCCGGCCGAGAAGGAGAACCGTTGCGTCTCCGCTCTCGCCGAGCGCCTGCAGCTCGACGAGATGGACGCCGACTACGAGCAGTCCGTCTTTGAGGAGCTTGGCCAGAACTTCCTGTCCAATCTCGCTGCCCGCGGTATGACCCTGGACACCTGGCTGCCCGCTTCTGGCCTGACCATGGAGCAGTTCATCGGCGACCTGCACAAGCAGGCCAACGACGTTGCCCGTGAGTCCCTGGCTCTCGACGCCCTCGCCCGTGAGCTCAAGATCGAGGTCACCGAGGACGATGTCAACGCCGAGTTCGAGAAGGCCGGCGTCAAGGACGTCGAGGCTTCCAAGGCCGAGTTCATCGCCGATGGCCGCATGCCTGCCGTCCGCGAGTCCATCCGTCGCTCCAAGGCCGTCGACCACCTGGTCGAGAACGCCAAGGTGACCGAGGTCGACGAGACCGCCAAGGACGCCGAGTAATTCTCGCCTCCTTGCCCGCGAGCGCACGCACGCGCCCGTGATGGGGTAAAGTTATAAGCCGGTTATCCGGTTGCTTCGTACGGTGCCAGCCAATGCATAGCATGCGGGCACCGTACGTTTATCTAGAACCAATTTGGTCCGCAAGAGAGAAATGGAGATGCGTATGATCGCTAAGTTCGATTCCGCCCTCGTGCCATACGTTATCGAGCAGACGCCGCGCGGCGAGCGCAGCTACGATATCTATTCGCGCCTGCTCAACGACCGCATCATCTTCTTGGGCGAGGAGATCAACTCCGTCAGCGCCAACCTGGTCGTTGCCCAGTTGCTGCATCTTGAGAGCCAGGATGCCGAGAAGGATATCTCGCTCTACATCAATTCGCCCGGCGGCGAGGTCTACTCCGGCCTGGCGATTCTTGACACCATGAACTTCATCAAGCCGCAGGTTTCCACCATTTGCGTCGGTATGGCCGCGTCCATGGCCGCCGTGCTGCTTTCGGCCGGCGCCAAGGGCAAGCGCTTCTGCTTGCCGCACTCCAAGGTCATGATTCACCAGCCCAGCGGCGGTGCCCAGGGTCAGCAGACCGAGATCGAGATCGTGGCCGAGGAGATCAAGAAGACCCGCCGCGAGCTCAACCAGATCCTGTCCGATGCCTCGGGCCAGCCCATCGAGAAGGTTCAGGCCGATACCGAGCGCGACAACTACCTGACCGCTGCCGAGGCCCTCGACTACGGCCTGATCGACCGTATCGTCACCTCGCGCGACCTCGCCGCGAAGGACGCCTAGGATGGCCGGTAACATGCAGGACAACTTTGACGAGAACGGCAACCCCATCCGCTGCTCCTTCTGCGGAAAAGAGCAGGGGCAGGTTCGCCGCCTTGTAAAGGGTCCGACCAACATCTTTATCTGTGACGAGTGCGTCGCCGCCTGCTCCGAGATTCTTGAGGAGTCGCTGGCTTCGGACTTTATGGACGCTGCCCGCAACGGCAAGCTGCCGGGCTTCCTCAACGACCACGGCCAGGCTGCATCCCAGCCCGCCGTGGATCCCGAGACCGAGGGCTTTGAGCTCGAGGATGATCGTCAGGTCATCACGCACGTGCCGACGCCGCACGAGATCTATGACGAGCTTTCGGCCTATGTTATGGGTCAGGAGGACGCCAAGCGCGCCATGTCAGTGGCCGTGTACAACCACTATCGCCGCGTGATTGAGGGCGGCGCTGCGGTGTCTGCCTTTGATGACGACATGGGCTCGCAGTTCGATGACGATATGGACGAGGTAGAGCTCGCCAAGTCCAACATCCTGCTGCTCGGCCCCACCGGTACCGGTAAGACCCTGTTGGCCCAGACGCTCGCCCGCATCCTCGAGGTGCCGTTTGCCATCGCCGACGCCACCGCGCTTACCGAGGCAGGTTACGTGGGCGAGGATGTGGAGAACATCCTGCTCAAGCTTATCAACGCCGCCGATGGCGATATCGAGCGCGCGCAGGTTGG
>CABUZD010000227.1 GCA_902495945.1 uncultured Collinsella sp. | reverse complement strand
CTCAAGACCCAAACCCGAACAGATACGGATAAAGTCCTCGGCATCAGAGGCAAGGCCTAAACGGTCGACAACCGGAAGCTCGCTCTCGTCATCAATGAACAGGAGACGGGACGTATCGAGCCGACTTGACGCCTGAGTATAAAGGGTCGCGGCAATCTCAGACGGAGAACCAAGATAGACATCGCAACCACGCAACTCCTCGAGCGCAAACTCACAAGCAGCGCGAATAATATTATGCGGACCGCGAGCACAGACATAACGTCCGTCCTCATCCTTGACGGCCTGGGGCCAGCTGGACTGATCGGCACGCTCACTGAGGCGGTCGGCCGTAACGCTCACCTTAAAGGCCGAGCCAAGATCGACACCTGACGTGACCACACGGGCCTCGTCGGTGTTCTGCTTGATCGAAAACAATGCCATGCCACGACCGTGAACACCCCAACGGTCCATCTTCATGCTCTCGAGCTTAGAGGTAACGCGGGCATCGAAGATTCGCTCTTGCATATCCTGCGGAACGCCCGAACCGTTATCCAGAAAGACAAGCGTGCGGACGCCATCTTCCTTGGTCGTGGCAAGATAGACCTTGTCGGCGCCGGCATCGCGAGCATTACGGAGCATTTCGATGACGATATCCTCGACATGCTGAATGTCGTGCTTTGCCTGGCGCCGCTCGGCCTCCGAAACGCGGAGGCGGACATACCCCTCGCCAAGGTTCTCCTCGACGCGAAGGTTGCCCTCCCCCGACATCGACGCGATAAATGAGATGAGCTCGTTCGCGTCGCTCATGTTATTTAGCGATATCGACAGCGCGGCTCTCGCGAATCACGACGACGCGCACCTGACCGGGATACTCCATCTCTTCCTCGATCTGATGGGCAATATCGTGAGCCAGGACCGTGGACTGAGCATCGGAGATCTTGTCCGGCTGGACCATGACGTGGACCTCGCGACCAGCCTGCATGGCATAGGTACGCTCGACGCCGTCATGGGAGTTGGCGATCTCCTCGAGCTTCTCTAGGCGCTTGATGTAGTTCTCGGCAGACTCGCGACGGGCACCGGGGCGAGAGGCAGAGACAGCATCGGCGGCCTGTACCAGGACATCGAGCACCGTGTTGGGGTCGACATCGGCATGGTGAGCCTCGATAGCGTGGACGATAACGGGCTTCTCGCCATAACGACGGGCAAGCTCGGCGCCGATGACGGCATGCGGGCCCTCGACGTCGTGGTCAATTGCCTTGCCCAGGTCGTGAAGCAGACCGGCGCGCTTGGCGGTCACAACGTCCAGGCCAAGCTCGGAAGCCATCACACCGCACAGATCAGAGACCTCGAGGGAGTGCTGAAGCACGTTCTGACCAAACGAGGTGCGGTAGCGCAAGGCACCAAGGGTCTTGACGATCTCGGGGTGCAGGTCGTGAATGCCGGTATCGAAGGCAGCCTGCTCGCCAGCCTCGCGCACGCGCTGCTGAACCAGGTCGGCAGCCTTGTGATACATCTCCTCGATGCGAGCGGGGTGAATGCGGCCGTCGGCGATGAGGTTCTCGAGGGCAACACGGGCGGTTTCACGACGGACCGGGTCGAAGCTCGAAAGAACGACGGTCTCGGGCGTGTCGTCGATCACGAGGTTGACACCGGAAACCTGCTCGAAGGTCCGGATGTTGCGACCCTCGCGACCGATGATACGGCCCTTGAGGTCATCAGAGGGAATGTGCACGGAGGTAACGGTGACCTCGGCAGTGTGGTCGGCAGCGCAGCGCTGAATCGCCAGGGACAAAATCTCTTGGGCGGTCTTGTGGCACTCGGCGCGAACCTGCTGCTCGGACTCGCGAATGATCGTGGCGGCCTCGTGCGTGACCTCGCCGCGAACCTTATCGAGGAGCTCCTTATGGGCGTCCTCGCGGGTAAGGTCGGCGATACGCTCAAGCTCGGAGGTCTGCTTAGCGCAGAGCTCCTCGAGCTCACGGGAGCGCTTCTCGACCTGACCGGCCTGACTGGACAGCTGATGCTCGCGCTTGTCGAGAGCG
>CABUZD010000226.1 GCA_902495945.1 uncultured Collinsella sp. | reverse complement strand
TGTTTGCTGTAGTGAATAGTCTATTCAGTTGATTATTGCTCTTGTTATACACGACGCTCTCCTACTCCACAACATGACCGATAAGCTCATAGCAGAAGCTATCGGTAAACTCGACCGTCAGAATATCGCCCACGGACGCCTCGCTGGCGTCCAAGTGAACCGCGCCATCGGAATCGGGCGCCTGGAACCAGGCATGGCCGATCAGCTCGGCGCCATCCTCGGTCTCTTCGATACCGTCGACGATCACCTGGGCGCGCTCGCCCACATGTGCGGCGGTGGCGGCAAAACCGAGCGACTCAGCCAGGTCCATGGCCTCCTGGGCGCGCTCGAGCTTAACCTCCTCATCGACCTGACCCTCCATCTTGGCGGCCAGGCTGCCTTCCTCACGCGAGTAGGCAAAGACACTCGTGTAGTCAAAGCCGACGGTGTCCATAAAGTCGATAAGGTCGCGGAACTCGTCGTCGGTCTCGGTCGGGAAGCCGACCATGGCCGTGGAACGGATCACGATGCCGGGGATGCGCTCGCGAAGGTCGCGGAACAGATCCTCGAGCTCCTGGCGCGAACCGGAGCGACGCATGGCCTTGAGGATGCGCGCGTCGCAGTGCTGCACGGGGATATCGATATAGGGCAGCACCTCGGGCGTATCGCGAATCGTCTCGATGAGTTCGTCAGTCATGCCCTCGGGCTGCAGGTAGAGCACGCGGACCCAGACGTTGTGCGGGCGCACGGTCTCGGCGACGGCACGCAGCAGCTGCGCCAGATTGCGCGGCGAGCCCTCGGCGACGTCCTCGTCGGCAAAGTCGTTACCCCAAATACCCGTGTCCTGGCCGATCAGCACGATCTCGCGCACACCGCCGGCAACCAGGTCGCGCACCTCGGAGATAATGCTCTCGGCATTACGCGAATGATAGCGACCGCGGATGTAGGGGATCATGCAGAAGCTGCAGAAACGGTTGCAGCCATCGGAAATCTTGACGTAGGCAACGGCACCCTCGACGGTACGCTTGACCTGCGGAATATAGGCTGCGATCTCACGCTCGACACCCAACACGCCATCGATGACCGCCACGATGTCGTCCTCCTCGTCGGCCTTCACAAAGGCAGCGACCTCGGGCAGCTCGTCAGGCAGGTCGTCGCCATAGCGCGACGGCACGCAGCCGCACATGACGATGGGGCAAGAACGAACGCCGTCCTGAACCTCGTTGGCGAGCTCGAGCGTGGTCTCGATGCTCTCGGACGTTGCGGAGGCAAGGAACGAGCATGTATTGACGATGGCGATATCGGCATCCTGCGGGTCGAATGCTTCCTCGTAGCCTGCAGCGGTCAAAAGAGAACGCATGCGGTCGGTGTCAACCTCGTTCTTAGCGCACCCGAGGGTGATGTAGAGCACGGAGCCCAACGGTGTATCCATGTTGGAGAGCGGTCCTTTCGAATGATATTAGCGGTAGTTGGTGAACTGCAGCGGCTGGCCGTAGTCCTGGTCGCGCAGAAACTGGATCACGGTCTGCAACGCGTCCTTCGAAGCAGAGGAAACACGCAGCTTGTCGGCCTCGATGGTCACCTTGACCTTGAGCTTTTGGTCCTTGATGTCCTTGTTGATCTTCTTGGCGGTCGCCTGGTCGATACCCTCGACGATATGGCCGAGCACGCGCACGGTGCCGCCCGATGCCGCCTGCGGAGCATCCCACGAGACAGCCTTGAGGTCGATGCCGCGCTTGATGAGCTTGGAGCTCAGCACGTCGACAATCTGCTTGGAGACAAAGTCGGCCGGGGCGTTGATCGTAAAGAGCTTGTCGCCCTTCGAAAGCTCGATCGTGGCGCCGGAATCCTTAAGGTCATAGCGCTGGGAAATCTCGCGCGTGGTCTGCTGAAAGGCGTTGTCGACCTCTTGCATGTTGACCTCGGACACGACGTCGAAGCTGGAATCTTTAGCCATGATGTTTCCTTTCGCGTACGAGCGACTTAGTAGCTATCGTACGAATAGTCGGTAGAATCGGTGGGCGTCTGACCGTCAATTGCGGTAT
>CABUZD010000225.1 GCA_902495945.1 uncultured Collinsella sp. | reverse complement strand
TCCCCTGAAGGACGGCCTCATCGCCGACTTCGAAGATACAGAGGCCATGCTTCGCTACATTATCGACAAGGCGTCCGAGAAGCGCTATCCGTGGACCCCGCGTCCGCGCGTTGTCGTCTGCGTTCCTTCCGGCGTCACGTCGGTCGAGAAGCGAGCTGTCTTTGAGGCCACGATCCAGGCCGGTGCCCGCCAGGCCTATCTGATCGAAGAGCCTATGGCCGCCGCTATCGGCGCCGACCTGCCCGTCGAGGAACCCACCGGCTCCATGGTCATCGACATCGGTGGCGGTACCACCGAGGTCGCTGTTATCGCTATGGGCGGCATCGTCGTCTCGCAGTCCATCCGTATTGCCGGTGACGAGTTCGACCAGGCCATCCTCACGCACGTTCGCGATGCCTACAACCTGGCCATCGGCGAGCGTACGGCAGAGGACATCAAGATCAAGGTCGGTTCCGCCGTGCCGCTCAAGGACGAGCTTGACGTCGAGGTCAACGGCCGCGACGTGATCACCGGTCTGCCCAAGACCGTGCGCATCGAGAGCGAGGAGATTCGTCGCGCGCTCAACAAGCCGCTCGACGAGATGGCCAAGGCCGTCAAGGACGCACTCGACGCTACGCCTCCCGATCTTGCCTCGGACCTTATGTACTACGGCATTTTGCTGACCGGTGGCGGTGCGCTGCTGCGCGGTCTCGACGTGCGCCTGCGCGATGAGACCGGTGTTTCGGTCAACGTCAGCCCCACGGCGCTCGATAATGTCGTTAACGGCTGCGCCCGCGTGCTCGAGGCCAATGCGTTTGATGGCGGCTTCGTCCAGACCAATGCTTAATTTCCAAAAGGTGGATTCCATTTGGCACGATCTTCGGGTTTCTCCACAAATCTGAATACCAAGCGACAATCAACGGGTATGCGCCCGTTGATTGTTTTCAGCCTGATTTCGGTGTTGCTGCTCACGTTTTACATCCGCGAGGGCGAGGCAGGGCCGATTCATGCCGTGCGTTCGGGCGTAACGACGATTACCTCTCCGGTGCGCTTTGTGGGCTCGGCTGTGGCGGCTCCCTTCAATGCGATTGGCAACGTGTTCTCTAACCTAACGGCGTCGCAGGACACGCTCGACGAGCTCAAGAAGCAAAATGAGGAGCTGACCTCTAAGGTCGCCGAGCTTTCTGAGGCTCAAAAGACCGCTGAGCGTCTGGAGGGGCTGGTCGGCCTGCAGTCGACCTACAACCTCAAATCGACCGCAGCTCGTATCGTTGGTGCCTCGGGCGATGCCTGGACCTCGACCGTCACGATTGATAAGGGTTCTGCCGACGGGCTTACCATCAACATGCCTGTGACGAGTTCGGCCGGTGTTATCGGCCAGATCATCGAAGTCTCGGCCAAAACGTCCACCGTGCGCCTGATTGGCGACGAGAACTCCGGCGTATCCGCCATGGTGCAGGACACGCGCGCCCAGGGCATGCTGCAGGGTCAGGCTGACGGCACGCTGCGTCTTGAGTACGTGAGCGTCGACTCCGATGTTAAGGTTGGCGACATCATCGTGACCTCGGGCATCGGTGGCGTGTTCCCCAAGGGCCTTCCGCTTGGCACCGTCTCGTCGGTTGAGAAATCGGCAAACGACGTGTACTACACCATTGTGGTGCGCGCTCAGACCACGGCCGAGAACAACGAGGAAGTGCTGGTCATCACCTCGCTGACCGACGAACAGTCGGCCTCGGATGAGGACGTGAGCACGGCCAACAGCACGCCGCAGGGAACGTCGCGCGATGCTGCGACCAAGACGAAGGACGAGAGCTCGGATGACAGTTCCGACACGTCCGAGACGACCGATTCTGGCTCGAGCGAATAGGGGGCATGTCCATGGATCTACACGAGCAGGGGATGAGCTCCCGCACGTTTGTAATCGCCGCCATTGTGTGTGTGCTGCTGCAGGCAGGCCTGGCACCGCAGATCTCCATTGCGGGAGGTCGCGTCAACTTCATGATTATCCTGGTGTGCCTAAGCGTGTTCTCTGGCGACCCGACCCGTGCCGTCGTGTGCGGTTTTTGCAGCGGCTTGTTTTATGACCGGTCCGCTGCCGTGCCGGTGGGCG
>CABUZD010000224.1 GCA_902495945.1 uncultured Collinsella sp. | reverse complement strand
GCGCCCTCGGCATCCGCCGCGCCCATGGGGCGGAATTGCAGATGACGACCGGCGAGCTCATCGGCAACGCCCGTAATTTCGCTCTGCGCACTCTCGGCAAGACCAAGACGCTTGCGCTCGTTTTCCTCGGCATCCGAAAGGCGCGTGTAAATCGGCAGGACGCGAGCCGGATCGCCGTCACCCGCAGCGTGCGCGAGCAGCAAGCCCTCGCCCGAAGGCCACCACAGGTCGCGCTCCACGCAGCGGACGGTCTCGTCCTCACCCAGCAGCTTGCCATAGCGCACGAGACCGTCACCGGTCAGCTGAACCTGGTCCCAGTCCGCTGCTTGGCGCCACTCATCGAGCGCCACGGCGGCCTTGACCACGTGTTCGCGCTCAAATTGACGCTCGGGGCCCCCATCGACCAGCATATACAGCGCCGGATATACCTCACCGCGCATAGCATCGGCCAAGATACCAAGCTTGCCGCGCACGCCAGCCTTCCACGCCGTCCAAGCGCAAGCGTCGAGCGTCGACACGCCCAGCAGCGGAACATTGGCACCACGCGCGAGGCCCTTGGCAGTGGAGATGCCGATACGCACACCCGTAAACGACCCCGGGCCGCGACCGACCACGTAGCAACCAACATCGCTGCGATCCAGACCGGCCTGAGCCAGCACGCCATCAACGGTATTCACGAGCTCAACGTTGGCGTGACGGCGACACATGTGGTCGCCACTCACGAGCTTCGCCTCGCCCGTCTGCCCATCAATCCAGCTTGCCGCGCAGGCAAGCATGTCGGTCGAGGTATCGAGCGCCACCACCAGCGCGTTGTCGTTATGCAAGCTCATCTTGTACAGCCTTATCAATCAAATGGGAAAGCTCCATTGCGCGGTCACCGTGCGCTTCAAGCGTTATCGTTCGCACATCGCTGTCGCCCTCATCACGCTTGAGCGTCACCGAAAGATACTCATCCGTCAGCTCGTCCTGGAATTGTTCGCCCCATTCCAGCAGGCAAGCACCCTCATAGCCCAGCACATCGAAAATGCCCGTATCCTCGAGCTCGTAGGCATGCTCCAGGCGGTATAGATCAAAGTGAAACAGCGGAATACGACCTTGATCGTGAACGGCCATGAGCGCAAACGTAGGGCTCGTAACCATATGCCCATCGCCCAGCCCGCGCGAGACGCCCTTGGTAAAGTGAGTTTTGCCCACTCCCAGGCCACCGGTCAGGATGAGCACATCTCCGTCCTCAAGGCACGGTGCAATTAGCTCGCCAAAGTACTCCGTATCGGCAGCGCAAGTCGTTTTGTAAGTACCTACCCCCAGGCGCTCCAGGGACATATATGCTCCTTATTATTCCGAGGCGTCCTCTGGTGCGGGATGTCGCTCCAGATAATCGCCCAGCATCTTAAAGTCTTCCTCCAGCAGCTCCTGCCACGCCGGATTGCGCAGCGCTGCTGCCGGATGAAAAGTGGGCATTACTACAAAATGCCCCATCTGGTGGAACCTGCCGCGCAGCTTAGTAATGCCAATCTCGGTCTTAAGCACAAAGTGCGTCGCGGGGTTGCCGAGCGTCACGATAATATCAGGCCAGATGCTTCGAATCTGCTCACGCAAAAACGGCGAGCAAGCCAGCACTTCCTCGGGACGCGGATTGCGGTTTCCCGGCGGGCGGCACTTAAGCACGTTGGCAATGTAGACGTCTTCGCGTTTGAGCCCCGCCAGCGACAAAATGCCGTTGAGATCCTCGCCTGCCGCCCCCACAAAGGGCTCGCCCTGCAAATCCTCGTTGCGACCCGGCGCCTCACCGATAAACATGACGCGAGCGCGGGGGTTTCCCACGCCAAACACGATATTGTGACGCGACTGGTAGAGCTGGCAGAGGTGACAATCGCCCAGAACGGCCTCAATCTCCTCGAGTGCGACCTCACGTGGCGCCTGATGGCTATGACCGGGGATGTGCATGACGCCCATAGCGGCTCCTACACGTAGACCTTGTCGAGACGCATGCCAAAGCCGCAGGCGACCTCGTAGTTAATCGTTCCGCGCAGTCGGGCCATCTCGTCCATAGTGATCTCGGCATCGCCATCGCGGCCGACAATGATCATCTCGTCACCATACTCGGCCTCGGGAATCTCGTGTGCCGGGTTGGACTGAATGGCGACCATAAACT
>CABUZD010000223.1 GCA_902495945.1 uncultured Collinsella sp. | reverse complement strand
CCCGCTGCCGTGGTTCGGCTCGCCGTCGGTGAAGAAGATGACGACCTTCTTCGCGTTGGCGCGAGGCTGATACTTCAGCGCCTCCTGGGCGCGGTCGAAGGCGTAGTCGGCGGAGGTCGCGCCGGACGCGCTCAGGCCGTTAACCGTGCTCGTCAGTCCGGAGACGTCGTACGTCAGGTTGCTGACGATCTGCGTGTAGTTGTAACCCTGCCAATCGGTATCAATGCCGACCTCAGGCGACTCTTCCCCGGCGAACTTCACCAGGGCGATGCGGTTCCGCTGGCCCTGGTCGGTAATCTTCGCGTTCTCGTCGGCCGTCGCCTTGATGAAGCCGTTGACCGCGGTCTTGAGCGCGTCGATCTTCTTGGGGCCGCCGCTCAGGTTGTCGGCCATCGAACCGGACACATCCAGCACCAGCACGATGTCGAGCGGCTGGTTCGTCACGATCGCGCCCGTATCCGCGCTCTTCGCACCGGTGACGTTCAACGCCACCGTGTACGTGCCGTCTCCATGGGCGGTAACGGTCTTCTCGCGGGCCGGAGCAGACAACGTCGGATCGTCTGGCACACCGTTTGTTCCCCCGGTGGAAAGAGGAGCAGGCGCGCTGGCGGCCGCCTTCTCATCGGTGGTCTGCGATTGTGTCGTGGAGGCATTTCCATCGTCCGCCATGGCGGTGGCGCTCACGCCGGCGACGCCGCCAAGCATCGCTACGGCGGCAACGATCGCCACTAACCGTTTGCCTTTCCTGCCCGCCGCGGCCCCTACCGCTGCGAACCATTCTGCAATTCTCTTCATAACCTTGCCTGTCTCTTACGATCACGTACGCCAAAACCCGGCGTTACGCTTATAAGGCGTTACGGTATTAAGCAAAAAGCACGAATGCGTACACCCGGGTAGAGGGAATTTTTTACCCGACACTGAAAAGAACCTTGGAATTTTTGAAAAGTGGCACCCTCGTCATCCACCCTGCGATAACGCACTTTTCTTCTCGACGGGGCGTGCCGGTCCCACCATCTGGGAACTGAGGCGGATTTGCCGCCGCTGCGCGGGGGCCGGAGTTACTGACGACCGTCAGTATGCCACTGCTCCGCATGTGTGCAGTATCACATACCGCTACGCATACACGGAGACATACTACATGCAATTTCTGTGAACGCAAACATACGACTCACCAAGGCCGTGTTCTGTTGCGGGCGGTGGTGTTACGGGCAATGTTGTGGGTAGTACCCTAGCCACAAACCTATATAGTGGAGCGGATGACGGGAATCGAACCCGCGTAATCAGTTTGGAAGACTGAGGCTCTACCATTGAGCTACATCCGCGTTAAGCGTCGCTTTTGGCGACTTGAGTTATTATACATATTTCTTCGGGGATGGCAAACGCGTGTGGCTGCAGCAGGACCAGCCAATCTAGTTGATGGATTGCGGCTTTGCCGAGGACTCCCCTCAGTCGCCTACGGCGACAGCTCCCCTCAAAGAGGGGAGCTGGAAACCGTCGAAATCACAAATGGATGAGCTGGGACTCGTATGGTTGGAGGTCGGCGCCCATCGCATTCAGAATCACGAACCAGCAGTTTTCGGGCAGCGAGTCGAGCTTGTCGATCTGGTTCTTGAGCAGGCGCACGTCGCGGCTGGTGAGCGCGCCCCACAGGTTAACCATGATGGAGACGTTGTACAGCATGTAGCACTCGGGGGCCTCGGGCGCTATTCCACAGAAATCGTCACCACCGCGGAGGCAATCGAACCATCGTGGCTCAGGGAAATATGGATATGCGGCATCGACCCCGCACCGATAGTCGAGCGCTGCGCCGAACGCGCATTCCGCCGCTCCTGCATCACTGCATAAGGCCCGTTATCGGAAGCAGAGGAATAAGCAGAGGAATAGCGAGCGCCGGCAGCCGAATTCGCGTAATCAGTTTGGAAGACTGACGCCGCCCCCTTACCCAGAGACACATGCGGCACACCACGGGAATCGTCCAAGATCTCGATTTCAGGCCACGGGAAATTATCAAGCGTGAACGGATAGGGGGC
This sequence comes from uncultured Collinsella sp., assembly GCA_902495945.1. GTDB lineage: Bacteria > Actinomycetota > Coriobacteriia > Coriobacteriales > Coriobacteriaceae > Collinsella. The sequence continues at coordinate 169 of CABUZD010000223.1, read as the reverse complement.
ATCGCCAAGATAATCGCACCAGGCTTTGAGGAACGCCTCCTTGCCCGCCCATTTGGCGGCCAGATGGACGGCCTCCCCGTCATTCTTCTGGCGCGCGCGGTCGGATGCCTGCCGCACCTCACGCACGGAGAACAGCGCACGCATGCGAGACCCCGGCTCCGCCAACTGT
>CABUZD010000222.1 GCA_902495945.1 uncultured Collinsella sp. | reverse complement strand
CGGCGTCAGTCCCACAAGGTCTCCCATGCGGCGCAGCGTGCAACGGCTGTCGTCCTGGAGGAGGTTGAGGATTTGGTAGTCAGTCCGATCCATCATGTTCTCCCTCTACCGTTCTCTCACACGATCTCGCCGCGCTTGATGACGGTTTTTGCAAGATTGCTGCCAACGCGGTAGCAGATGTAGTCGAGGTCGGGCGCGTCCCAGATGACAAGGTCGCCCAGCTTGCCCTCTTCGACAGAGCCGACCTTGTCGGCAAGGTCGATCGCCGCGGCGCCGTTGAGCGTGACAGCCGTGAGGACCTCCTCCGGCGTCAGCTTGTACTTGAGGCAGCCGAGGTTGATGACAAACTGCATGTTCAGGCACGGGCAGGAGCCAGGGTTGAAGTCCGTCGCCATTGCAACGGGCACGCCAGCTTTGACCATGTCGCGCGCGGGCGCGAACACCGCGCCGAGGTTGAAACTCGTCGCGGGCAGCAGGCATGCGATGACGCCGCCCTTGGCCATGGAGGCAATGCCCTCCGGCGGGCAGACGATCAGGTGCTCAGCCGAGATCGCGCCGATCTCACCGGCGAGCTGGCTGCCGCCGATGGCCTCGATCTCGTCGGCGTGGATCTTGGGACGCAGGCCATACTTGAGACCCGCTTCGAGCACCCGACGGGACTCTTCGACGGTGAAGGTGTCGGCCTCGCAGAAGACGTCGCAGAACTTGGCGATGCCCTGCTCCTTGACCTTGGGCATCATCTCCTCGCACACAAGGCGGACGTACTCTTCGCGGTTGGACTTATATTCCGCGGGGACAAGGTGCGCGCCCATGAAGGTCGCGACGAGGTCCATGCGGTGGTGATCGTTGAGGTCCTTGATGACCTCGAGCGCCTTGAGCTCATGCTCGGTGGCAAGGCCGTAGCCGCTCTTGGCCTCGACCGTGGTGGTGCCGAAGCCCATCATCTCGTCGAGCGCCTTGGAGGCCTTGGCGGCGAGCTCCTGCTCGCTGGCCTGACGGGTGGCGTTCGTCGTGGACTGGATGCCGCCGCCCGCGTTCTGAATGTCGAGATAGCTTGCGCCGTGGAGCTTGAGACCCAGCTCGTTCTGGCGCCAGCCGCCGAAGATGAGGTGGGTGTGGGCGTCGACAAGGCCGGGGGTGACGAGGTGGCCCTCCGCGTCGACGACTTCCGCGCCCTCGACGGCGGGAACCGCGCCGGTACCGACGGAGGCGATGGTGCCGTCCTCGATGAGCACCCACGCATTCTTTAAGAATTTGATCTTGCCCTGCTCCTCGCCGCGATGGGCGGATCTGCCCTCCGGCGTCGCCAGCAGGCCGATGTTTTTGACCAGTAACTTTTTCATAGTAAATGTTGTCCTTTCTCACTGTTGGAAAGAGCATTCTGTTCGATGGCTTGTCAAAAAAGCCTCGCAGAGTTTTACCCGCAAGGGGTACGCGGCATCCGCAAGGCGGCAGAGCCGCCAGCGGCTGCCCAGGCCGCCCGCAGGCGGCAAATAAATTGAGATCATCTTTCCGACGACATGTGCGTCGGAAAGATTCTTTGCGCTCCGCAAGTGTGCGAGCAAAGCGAGTGCGCGCAGCGGAGTGTATCCAGCTCAAAAAAGGGGCTTTGTAAAAAGCCCCTTTTTTGAAGTGTTTTCTTAGTGCATGTATTCCTTCACGGCCTTCTCGCAGAGCTCTTCGTCCGCGACGTAAGGCATGGTGATGTGATCCTGCCCCTCGTACATCTTGTTGTACTCGGCGACAGTGGTCATGGCGTTCTCGTTGCGCGCCCAGCTGCGGCGGGCAACGCCGACCATGGTATCCCAAGGCATGGACATGCGCAGGATGGTGTCGACACGCTCGGAGCCGTCGAGAACCATACCGAAGCCGCCGTTGATGGCGCGGCCGATGCCCGTACCACCGCCGTTGTGCAGGGCGATGTAGCTCATGCCGCGGGCAGCGTTACCAGCGTAGCACTGGGTCGCCATCTCGGCCATGATGTTGGAGCCGTCCTTGATGTTGGAGGTCTCACGGAAGGGCGCATCGGTACCACCGGTGTCGTGATGGTCACGGCCAAGGATGACGGGGCCGATCTCACCGTTGCGGACCATTTCGTTGAACTTGAGCGCGAGGTTCATACGGCCCATGGCATCCTGATAGAGGATACGGCACTGGGTGCCGACGACCAGCTTGTTCTTCTCCGCGTCGCGGACCCAGACGTAGTTGTCGTAGTCCTGATAGCG
>CABUZD010000221.1 GCA_902495945.1 uncultured Collinsella sp. | reverse complement strand
TGTGGGAGGACCTCCACCACAGGGACCCGTACCCGTTCTGGCTGGATTAATGGATGGAAACGGATGTTCTATCGGGACACACATTTTGTCCTATAAGCCGAATTCGTCTGCCGAGCCGGCGGCTGCGGCGCCCTATTCGCTCAGGGGGCGCAAGGATGCTTCTTCGAAGTGGAAGACGCGCAAGCCGCTCTCGGTCTCAATGCATGCGCGGCCGCAATCGTCGACCGTTCTAAATATGCCTCGTGCCAGCTCGTCTCCAGCGGGGAAGCGGGCGATAACGTGCTTCCCGATCCAATTGAGGTGAGCGATATATTCGTCGTGGACGGGCGCGAGCGGACCGGCGTCTTCTTCCTTGGCGTTGAGGCGCTCTGCCCAGGTATCTACAGCGTCTATAACTGCGTGATAGACCTCATCGAGGAGCATGTCGACGGCGGGAACGCTCTCGTTGAGGTCCGAGAGGCCAATTGCCGCCAGGCCGCCATCGGGCACCTCTTGGGGCGTGTAGTTTACGTTGACACCAATGCCGCAGACGGCGAAAGGTTTGCCTTCGTTATCGCGTGCGGCCTCGACCAGAATGCCGCCGAGCTTGCGTCCTCGCGCGACCAGGTCGTTGGGCCATTTGAGGCCGATCTCGTTAGCAAGACCCTGCTTTTCGAGCGCCTCGAGCACCGCTAGGCCGCTGACGGCGGCAAGACCAGAGTACTTTGCAGGATTAACGCATGGACGCAGGACAATCGAAAGCAATAGGTTGCCGGCGGTTGAATCCCACTTGTGGCCGCGCCGGCCGCGCCCTGCTGTCTGAGCCCGGGCGGCAAGTCCTGTGCCGTGCGGCGCTCCCCGTTTTCCTGCTTCGAGCAGGTCATCGTTGGTCGATCCGGTTACGTCGACTATCGTTAAACAAGAATCCATAACAGCTGCTACCTCCTAAGTTAATAAGGCAATCGCGCAATGGTGTCGAGAGATAGACACAATGTGAAGCCTTTGTCGCATTTGGACAATTTAATGTTAACACGTCAACAACGACAAAAATGCGCTATCCTCTCTTGGTCGATGTAAACACGTCAACAACTCAAAGGAGGTTAGTGATGGGTTTCACGATTCTTGGAACAGGCTCGGCGCTTCCTGAACGCAGTGTTTCCAATGACGAGCTGTCTGAGTTCCTCGATACCTCGGATGAGTGGATTTTTACCCGCACGGGTATCAAGAGCCGCCACGTCTGCACCACCGAGTCACTTGACGACCTTGCCGTAGCGGCGAGTGAGCGGGCACTCCAGGTGTCCGGAATCGACGCGAGCCAGCTGGATCTGATCGTCTGCTCGACGACGACGGGTGACCACCTTGTTCCCGCTGAGGCGTGTGCCGTTGCTGAGCGACTAGGCGCGACGTGCCCTGCCTTCGATGTCTCGGCGGCTTGTGCCGGCTTCGTATTTGCGCTCGATGTCGCCGAGGGCTATATCGCCCGCGGTCGCGCCGAGCGCGTGCTTGTCGTTGCTGCCGAGCAGATGACGCGCGCGCTCGACTGGACCGACCGTGCCACCTGCGTGCTCTTTGGCGATGGGGCAGGCGCCGCAGTGATTGAGGCTGGGGGAGACAGTCCCCTTGCCGTTGAGCTTTCGACGGCGCCCGACGTCGAGACGTTGCGCGTTCCCGGTCTGGTCGGTACCTCGCCGTTTAAGGCTTCCGCAGATAGCGCGAGCGTGCTGTCCATGAATGGCCGCCGCGTGTTCAAGTTCGGCGTCAACGCCATCTGCGACACGGTCCATAAGCTTGCGATCGATGCGGGCATTTTGGTCGAAGACATCGATCATTTTGTATTCCATCAGGCTAACGAACGAATCCTGAGCCAGGCGGTCAAGCGCCTGGGCGTGCCGGACGAGCGCGTGGTTCGCACGTTGCGCGAGACCGGCAACATTTCGAGCGCATGCATTCCGCTTGCCCTCGACCGGCTGGCAAACGCCGGTGCACTTCACACAGGCGACACCATCGCCTTGGTTGGATTTGGCGCCGGTCTGGATATAGGTGGCTATCTGCTTCGTTGGAAGTAGTCGCACATAGGAAATAAAAACGCCCTAGGGCACAACCAAAGGAGAACTACCATGGCAGATCAGAAGACCTTCGAGCGCGTTTGCGACGTTATCCGCGAGACCGCCGGTCTTGACGATGTCGAGATGAAGCCCGAGTCCACGCTCGAGGAGATTGGTCTCGACAGCCTGGGCACCGTCGAGATCCTCGTTGCCGTCGAGGACGAGTTT
>CABUZD010000220.1 GCA_902495945.1 uncultured Collinsella sp. | reverse complement strand
GATCACGGCAACCAGCGCTGCATGAGCGACTTCATCATGGGCATCAACATGCTCTCCAACATGCGCCTGTGCTCCAACGTGCCGGCCCAGTCAATCGTCCAGACGGCGCTCGGCGGCCATCAGTCGGTCAACGACTATATCCGTCCCGGCGGTCGTGTCTACGAGCAGCGCAACTTTGTGTATGAGGCGCTCAACAAGATCGACGGCATCTCGGTGGTCAAGCCGCGCGCGGCGTTCTACATCTTCCCCAAGATGGATGTTAAGAAGTTCAACATCACCGATGACGAGCAGTTCGCTCTCGACCTGCTGCACGAGAAGAAGATCCTGATCACGCGCGGCGGCGGCTTTAACTGGGCCGAGCCTGATCACTTCCGCATCGTGTACCTGCCGCGCATGGAAGTACTCAAAGAGTCCCTCGAAGACCTCGCCGACTTCTTCGATCATTATCGCCAGTCGTAGGGGATAGAAACTCCGCACTATGAAAAGCTCCCTGCAGTTGTTTTGCTGCAGGGAGCTTTCTTGAATCGGCGGAACTAAATAACGATCCCGTTGCAGTGGTCGATTTCGTGCTGGATGATCTCGGCGGTGTAGCCCGAGAAGTTTTTGATGCGGTGAACGAAGTTCTCGTCCAAATACTCCACCTTAATGCGACGATAGCGGGTACAGGGACGCTCGCCGATCAGCGAGAGGCATCCTTCGCTCGTCTGATAGGCATTGACCTGCTCAAGAATTTGAGGGTTGTACATCAGGAGTGTCCTGTTGCCGTCCTTTACGCAGATGATGCGTTTGCGCACGCCGATCATGTTGGCGGCGAGGCCCACGCACTCGCGCTCATGCTCGTGGAGTGTATCCAGGAGATCCTGCCCGGTTGCGGCATCGTCGGGTCCCGCGTCTTCGGAAGGCAGACGCAAAAAGAACTCGGATTTCATGATGGGTTTAATCATGGCGGGCTCCTCATGTCTTATGCTTTCGTGGACTTTTAATAATAGCGCGGAAGGAAAGCTGTGCGTCCGCGTTACAATCTTTCGACGTTGGACCATGTTGCCAGATTCGTCGTGTACGGCGTCTGGCGTAAGTCTAGGGCTCATTTTCGCCCTGGACTGTTCCTCTGGGGCGATGCGACTGTCGTTCCAAGAGGAAGGAAATGCATGGGGAGCAAATCTCAGCAACAAGTTCAAGTAACGCCATCGGCCACTGCGGCGATTCTCGTCGTAATGTATATTGCAGCCTTTGTTGCCGCGTTTAACGAGAACATCATTAACGTGGCGTTGCACGACATTATGGCAGCCTTTTCGGTGAGTGCCACCACGGCACAGTGGCTCGTCTCGGGCTACATGATCGTGACGTCGATCTTTACGGCCATCATGGCCTTCCTGTCCGGCCGTTTCTCGACGCGCAAGCTGCTGTTTTTCGCATGCGGATGCATGGTCGCCGGCGAAGTCCTGTGTCTGATCGCTCCGTCGTTTAGCGTTTTGCTGCCAAGTCGTATTTTGCAGGCTGCGGGATCGGGCATCTTGTTCCCGCTCATGATGAACGTGGTGCTGTCTTGCGCCCCGCGCGAGAAGCTCGGTCTGTATCTGAGCCTGGGCGGTGCCTGCATTACGCTGGGGCCGGCGTTTGGACCCGTGATCAGCGGTCTTATGTGCACGTTGTTTGGCTGGAGGGCGGTGTTCGTAGTGCCGCTGGTGGGCTGCATTGCGGTCGCTGCGGCGGGCGTAAAGCTTGTTCAGAATGTCGGAGAGCGCTCGAACGCCACGCTTGATATTCTGTCGGTTGTTTTGCTCGCCGCCGGTATTACGGCATTTGTGTATTCCGTAGGCGAGTTCTCGACCAATCTGATTGCCGGCATCGTGACGCTCTTCGCCGCCATTGTGCTGCTCGGCCTGTTTGCGGCCCGTCAGCTCAAGCTCGAGCATCCGGTGCTTAACGTGCGTCCCATGGCGAGCGTTCGCTTTTGGCCTGCGTGCCTGCTTGTGGTGGTGTCGATGATGACGACGTTCTCGATGAGTGTTTTGTTGCCGCTCTATTTTGAAGGTTCCTACGGCATGACCGCACTTATTGCGGGCCTGCTCATTTTGCCGGCGATTGCCTGCAACGCCGTGACCTCGATTGTGGGCGGACGCGTGATGGACGCCCGTGGCGCATGGCCGCTGCTGCCGGTCGGCTTTGCCCTGATTGCCGTGGGGCAGACTGCCATCTCGATGACGGCGGCAAGCATGAACATCGGCGTCGTCGTGGTACTGACCGTTGTGGTGT
>CABUZD010000219.1 GCA_902495945.1 uncultured Collinsella sp. | reverse complement strand
GGGCCGCCACACGACGCTCGTTGCCGATCTCGCTGGCGATGACCTCGCTCATGAGCAGGCCGGACTCGGGCTCAATGCCCTTGGTGAGGCAGAGCACTGGGGCATCGGCGGCGATAAAGGGCGCGGCCTGGTGGCACACGCTGCGCAGGTGCGTCGAAGGAACGGCAAAGATGATGGCATCGGTGCCTTCGAGTGCCTGCGCCAGATCCGTCGTGGCAACAACATTGGTCGGCAGTTCATAGTCCACTAGGTAGCGAGGATTACGGTGCTCGCCATTGATGCCGACGGCGGTCTGCTTGCTATGGGCCCACATGGTCACGTGCTCGGCTCGCGCGGCGGCAAGGCCGGCGACGGCGGTTCCCCAGGAGCCGGAGCCAATCAGCGCAACATTCATGACTCTCTCCTACTTATCGTCGGGCTCGGTGACGCGCTTGGTAAACGAGAGCTTGGACTCCTTACCGGCCATGAGCTTTTTGATGTTCGCACGATGGGCCCACACCACGGTGATGCCGATCAGCGCCATGCAAAACTTGAGGCCCAGGCTGCTGTACGGAAAGACCGCACAAGAGGCGATGGGAAGACCGATGGCGGCGGCAAGTGAGCCCACCGACACGTATTTGGTGATGGCAACGGCCACGATAAACATGCCCAGCAGCGACAGGCCAATGGGCCAGTACCAGGCGAGGATGACGCCCAGGCCCACGGCAATACCCTTGCCACCATGGAAGTTGAGGTAGGGCGAGAAGATGTGGCCCCACACCGCTGCCAGGCAGATGACACCGAGCATCCAGTCGCCGGGGGCTCCGGGCGCCATGATGCTTACGGGGAAGCCATAGCCCACGCCAGCGATGAGCGGACGGGCGATAAGGACGCAGATGGCGCCCTTAAGGCAGTCGAGCAGCAGCGTGAGCGCGGCCACCTTGGGGCCGGCCACACGCAGGGCGTTGGTGGTACCGATGTTGCCGGAGCCCGCCTTGCGAATGTCGGTGTGGTTGAACACGCGGCCCAGGATCAGGCCAAACGGAATCGCTCCGATAAAGAACGAGACCACGGCGCAGATGGCGGTCAGCAGAATCGGATTAAGCATCCTTTTGCTCCTTCTTCCTAAAGAAGAGTCGAATGGGCGTACCGGCAAAGTCGAAGGTCGAGCGCATGCGGTTCTCCACGTAGCGCTGGTAGGTGTCGTTGACCAGGTCACTGTGGTTGACGAAGAACGTGAACGTCGGCGGGTTGACGCCCGTCTGGGTCACGTAGTGCATGCGCAGGCGACGCTTGCCGTCTACCACGGTGTGGCCAAACTCGCGCAGGTCGGTGAGGAACGTATTGAGGCGCGAGGTGCTGATCTTTTGCGAGCGCGTCTTCTCGGCTGCGTCGACCATCGCCCAGATCTTCTCGACGCTACGGCCGGTCAGGGCTGAGATGCGCAGGTACTGGGCCCAGGGAGCCATGACTCCCAGACGGCGGTCGACGGTCTCCATGCAGGCCTCGCGCTTGCGGTCATCGTCGAGCAGGTCCCACTTGTTGAGCAGCACCACGATGGCGCAGCCGCGCTCGATGGCAAGACCCATGACCTTCTGGTCCTGTTCGGTAACGCCCACGGAGGCGTCGACGACGAGCAGCGCCACGTCGGCGCGGTCGATGGCGCGCAGGCCGCGGACCATGGAGTAGTACTCGATGTTCTCGTACACGGTGCTCTTCTTGCGAATGCCCGCGGTGTCGACCATGCGGTAGTGCTTGCCGTTGCGCTCCACGACGGTGTCGATGGCGTCGCGCGTCGTGCCGGCAATGTTGGACACGATAGAGCGGTCGGCGCCCAGGATGCGGTTGAACAGCGACGACTTACCGGCGTTGGGACGGCCGATGATGGCGACGTTCAGCGCGTCGGGGAACTCATCGGTGACCTCGTCCTCTTCCTCCGGAAGCAGGGCCACGATGTCATCGAGCAGGTCGCCCGTGCCGTGGCCATGCAGGGCCGAGAGCGGCGTGGGCTCGCCGATGCCGAGCGAATAGAACTCCCAGATGCTGTCGTTTTCGCGATCGGGGTTGTCGAGCTTGTTCACCAGCAGAAAGACCGGCTTGTCGCAGCGCTTGAGCATACGGGCGACCGACTCGTCCTCCTCGGTGACGCCGGTGCGCCCGTCGACCACAAACAGGATAACGGCGGCTTCCTCGGCGGCGGCGAGCGCCTGGTCGCGGATGGACGTGGCAAACACGTCATCGCTCTTGAGCGGCTCGATGCCGCCCGTGTCGACGATGGTGAACTC
>CABUZD010000218.1 GCA_902495945.1 uncultured Collinsella sp. | reverse complement strand
GAGCGGCTAGTCGGTCGCGGTACCGAGACGCCCGAGACAATCGAGCTGCGTATGGCAAACGCCGCCGATGAGCTTGCCCTTGCCGACCGCTACGACGACGTCGTGGTTAATGACGATCTCGACCGCGCGACCGATGAGCTCGTTCGCGTTCTCGATATGCATGAAAGGATCTGAGGTCCGTGTCCGTTGTAAAGCCTTGCATTGACGATCTTCTGGAGAAGACCGATCACAACCGCTTCCTGCTTGCTTCGCTTGCCTCCAAGCGCGCCTGCGACATCAATAGCATGCTGCGTGGCCAGCACAACCGCGTGCTTGCCGTCCAGGATGTCGATGACATCACCATCGGGCTTTCCGGTGCCGATACCATCTCGATGGCTATGGACGAGATTGTCGACGGCGACATCTCTTACGACGAGGCCCGTTACGAGAAGGCGCTCGGCCACAAGGTTGCTGAAGCCTAAATGGCGGCTCGCGTCTGCCTGGTCCACTATCACGAGGTTGGACTGAAGGGCAAGAACCGCGCACATTTTGAGCATATCCTCATGGATAACATTAAGGCGGCTTTGGCCGCCTTTTCCGTGAACGCCGTGTCTCGAATTTCCGGTTATATCCTCGTGACCTTTAACGAGCATCAGGCCGATGATGCGGCGCGTGTCATTCGCACCGTTCCCGGCGTTGCTCGTGTGTCTTTGGCGTATCACACCAACCGCGACCCGCAGGAGTACTGCACCGCCGCCGTCAAGGCGCTGCGCGAGTTTGGTTCCTTCGATTCGTTTAAGGTGCACGCTAAGCGCTCCAATACCGACTATGAGCTCACCTCGATTGACATCAATCGTCAGGTGGGCGAGGTGTTGTGTGAGGCCTTCCCCGATAAAAAGGTTCAAATGCACGACCCCGATGCGATGGTGCACGTACTGGTGGTCCAGGGTAGCGTTTATGTGTACGCGCGTTCCGAGCGCGGCGTTGGCGGCTTGCCGGTGGGTTCTGCCGGTAAGGTCGTGACGCTGCTGTCGTCGGGTATCGATTCTCCGGTGGCGACCTGGATGCTCGCGCGTCGCGGCGCGGTGTGCGTGCCGGTACATTTCTCCGGTCGTCCGCAGACGCCCGATACGAGCGAGTATTTGGTGCAGGACATCATCCGTGCGCTTGAGCCGGGTGTCCAGATCGGCCGCCTGTATGTGGTGCCGTTTGGCGACTGCCAGCGTGAGATTTCGGTCACCTGTCCCAGCAATCTGCGCGTGATCATGTATCGCCGCATTATGTATTCGGTTGCCGAGTGCATTGCACACATCGAGGGCGCCAAGGCCATCGTTACGGGCGAATCGCTTGGGCAGGTTGCCTCCCAAACGCTTGAGAACATCATGGCCGTCAACGAGGCCGTGAAGATCCCCGTGTTTCGTCCTCTCATCGGTTCGGACAAGCAGGAGATCATCGCGCGTGCCCAGGAGATCGGCACGTTTGATATCTCGACCGAGGCCGCTCCCGACTGCTGCACGCTGTTTATGCCGCGCCGTCCCGAGACGCACGCTAAACTCGATGCCGTGCATGAGGCCTGGGAGTTGTTCGATCACGAGGAGATGATCGAGCGCCTGCTCAAGCAGACCGAGTACATCGACTTCGAGAGCAACACATATAAGGCCCCTAAGACCTTAAAACGCAAACATTCGGAGCTTGCTCCGCGTGAGATTTACCAAGATCACGAGTAAATTTGTGCATAGACCGACGATGCGCCTGTATCGTCGGTCTTTTGGTATCTGGGAATTTTGCATCTAAGTGTTCATTTGCTGACGCGTGCTTGAATAAATGGACAGATTTGTGCAAGGTTTTGGTCGGCTTTTGGTTTGACCGCTAAAACCGGTTTTGGGGCGTGGCTGTTGCGGGGCTCCTTTCCTGACACGATGTTGTTGGGAGGTTTTGCTATGGCGCAGCGCGAACAACACGAACGGGTCAAACGGATGGATCGCTTGGCGGACAAGCTGCTCGGTCATAAGGCAGTGGTGATGTCGATACTGGTTGTCATTGCGATGGCGAGTGGCTTGGCGATGGCGAACCTTGGCGGCGGTGCCGGCGGCGTGTCGTTTGAACGCACTGATGGTTCGGGCTCGTTGGTGGAGCCGGGATCCGGCGATGCCTCGAGCGGAAAGACATCCGAAGACTCTTCGTCTAAGGCTTCTGACGCGGCAGACGTTTATGTCGATGTTGATGGCGCCGTTGTGTCGCCCGGTGTATATCGCCTCAAGGACGGCGCGCGGGTCGCTCAGGCGATTGAT
>CABUZD010000217.1 GCA_902495945.1 uncultured Collinsella sp. | reverse complement strand
GCAGGTGCGAGTGCAGACGCTCGACCTCGAGCATGATGGCGCGGATGTACTGGGCGCGCGGCGGGACATGAATGCCCTGAGCGCGCTCGACGGCCTCGGCGTAGGCCACCGAGTGAGCGCAGCCGCAGATGCCGCAGATACGGTCGGCGAGGAACGTCACGGCGTCATAGTTCAGGCGCGTCTCGGCAACCTTCTCCATGCCGCGGTGCACATAGAACAGACGATAGTCGGCGTCGACGATCGTCTCGCCCTCGACGAACAGGCGGAAGTGGCCAGGCTCGTCGGAGGTAATGTGCAGCGGGCCCATGGGGACGAGCGTGGTCTCCTTGCCCTTGGTGTCGGCCAAGAACTCGTAGTTTTCCATGTCACTCGCGGGAGCGGGACGGAAGCGGTAATCCATGGAGTCCTTGCGCAGCGGGTACAGGCCGCTGGGCCAGTCATCGGGCAGCACCAGGCGGCGACGATCGGGCAGACCCTCGGGGATCAGGCCGAACATATCGCGCAGCTCGCGCTCGCCCCACACGCAGGCGGGGACAAACGGCGTCACGGACGGGAACGTCATCTTGGCGGGATCGACCTCGGTGCGCACGGTCACCCAGCCGGGGTCCTCCCCCTCCATGGAGATGACGTAGTACACGGCGTAACGGCCGCACAGGCTGCGCTCATCGTTGCCGATGATCACGGGAATCCAGCCGTAGCGCTCGTAATACAGGTAGTGGACGGCCTCGGGCAGCTTGTCCTGCTTGACGGTAATCGTCAGCTGGTCCTCGCACTGCCACTCAACCTTCTCGATAGCGCCCGGCACTGCGGCGCGCAGGGCCTCGACGTGGCTTTCGCAACGACGGGCATACACCTTGTTCTCAGTTTCAATCATTCGTTACTCCACCTCGCTCTGAGCGGTCTCGGTACCGAACACAGCGCGGTACATCGGCGTCGCGTGAAGCTCCTCGGTGCTCTGCTCGAGCACGATGCCGGTCGCGGTCTCCACACCGTGCACGAGGGGCAGCGGGGTGGCGATGCCAAACCACAAGATCATGACAGCCAGGATGATTTCGGGGATAAGCATGAGCGCCGGGGCCTCATGCTTGCCCATGCCCTGGGGCGCATGGCCGAATACCGACTTGAGTGCGATGCGGGTGAGCGCGGAGATGGCCACGGTAAGACCGAGGGCGACCACGACGACCAGCCACATAGGACCGGCGGTAACACCGGCGACAAAAGTCAGGAACTCGGAGATAAACATGCCAAAGGGCGGGAAGGCACCAAGACCGAGCAGCGCCAGGACGGCGAGCGCGGCGGTTGCGGGAGCAACCTCGACGACGCCCTGAATCTTAGCCAGGCTACGCGTACCAAAGGCGTGCTGGATGTTGCCGGACACGCAGAAGGCAAGCGTCTTGGTAAAACCGTGGAACACGCAGTGCAGCAGGGCTGCGGCGATACCCAGTGGGCCACCGATACCCAGGCACAGGGCGATAACGCCCACGTTCTCCACAGACGAGTACGCAAAGCGGCGCTTGAGGTCGTCCTGGCGAAACATAGAAAGTGCCGCCACCAAAATGGACAGCGTGCCGACGATCAACAGCAGAAGTTGCGGATACTCGGCGCCCACGGCCTGGATGGTAAAGCCGTAGAAGCGCATGATCACAAGCATGGCGCACTTAAGCAGCACGCCAGAGAGCAGGGCCGAGACAGGGCTCGGGGCCTGGGAGTGGGCATCGGGCAGCCAAGTGTGCATGGGGAACAGGCCGGCCTTGGTGCCAAAGCCGATCACGATAAACGCAAAGGCGAGGCGCATGAGCGTCGGATCGAACTGGTCGGCATACGGCAGCACGCACGACAGGAATGCAGCCTCGTGGGCGTTGGGAATCACGTCGGCGGCGTTGGCGTAGATGAGCAGCGTACCGAATAGGCCAAAGGCCACGCCGGCGGTGCAGACCATCGCATACTTCCAAGAAGCCTCGAGGGCCGTCTTGTTCTTGTAGATACCCACGAGGAACACGGTGGAAAGCGTGGTTGCCTCCACGGCGGCCCACGTGAGGATCATGTTGTTGGACAGGCACGCGAGCAGCATGGTGAACACAAACAGGCTAAACAGCGCAAAATACTGCTTGGCGCGCTCGGCGGGCATGGAGCCCTCCTCGATATCGGCCTTTACATAGGGCAGCGAGAACAGCCCGGTAAGAAAACCGATAAAGCCGATGAGCAGCACAAAGATGGCGCCCAGCGAATCGAGGTGGAACCACAGGCCAAGAGCGCTCGCGGTGTCGCCGCTC
>CABUZD010000216.1 GCA_902495945.1 uncultured Collinsella sp. | reverse complement strand
CCGCCGACCCAGCCCCACACCTCCGGATGGGCGTCGCAAAAGCCGTGCACCAGGCCCATCAGCACCAGCACGATGGCAACGGGATACAAGGCGTTGAGCATAGGCACCGAGAACATAAGAATCACGTCGAGGCCCACGTTGGAGAGCACGCACGAAAACGCCGCGAACACAAAGGCGAGAACCGCAAAGGGGCGGCGCATGGCCTCCTCGGAGGCCTCCGCTCCCCCTTCGACCACATACGTCTCGCAGAAGTAACGCGAGCAGCAGCTGATAAGGCCAATGCACACGTTCATGCAGGCTAGGAAGAAAATCGCAAAGACGACAACCGTGCCAGCAAGACCAAAGTGCATGGAGGCCGAACGCGCAAGGATGGCGGCGCCGTTGGTAGCGTCGGGCATCACGGTGCCGAGCTGCATACCGGCAAGGCCCAAGCCGCAGTAGATGATGGCCATGAGCACGCCGGCGATCACACCGGAACGCGAAATCTCGAAGGCCACGCGCTTGTCATCGGTAACACCCAACTCGTGGATGGTCTCGGCGATGATGATGCCGAAGGCGAGCGACGCGAGCAGGTCCATGGTTTGATAGCCAGTCAGAAAGCCCTGCACGGCGGCGCCCGCATCGTAGGGAGCCTGCGGCGCGGCAGCCGGTCCCAGCGGCGAGATCACGGCAGCACCCACAACCAGCACGATGAGCGCAATGAGCGCGGGACCCGTAATGCGGCCGAGCACGCGTGTGATGACGCCCGGGCGCAGCGTGAGCACAAACGCGACGACGAAGAACCCAATGGCAAACACCAAACGTGCCGTGCCGAGTGAAACACCCTCGGGTAGCAGCGGCACCAGCATTTCGAACGCCGTAGAGCTTGTGCGCGGAATGGCCAGGCACGGGCCGATGGCCAGATACACCGCCGCGACAAAAAATTCACCAAACTTGGGGTGCACGCGGCCGGCAAGCTCGCGCGCCGTTCCGGCGAGCGCGACGGCGATAAAGCCCATGACGGGCAGACCGATAGCGGCAATCAAAAAGCCGATCATGGCAAGCGGCGTGGCCGTGCCGGCCTGAAGTGCCAGCAGCGGCGGAATGATGAGGTTACCGGCGCCAAAGAGCATCGAGAACAGCGCAATGCCGACGGTAACGACATGGTCGGAACGCAGACCGCGCGGGGCGGATGAAGCCATAGGCACACCTTTCGGGTCGAAACAAAAACGGGACGGGCAAAAGACCCGTCCCGCAAGTATATACGCTCTAGCAGGCTAAATCGCGCAAAGCGTCAATCGCGGTATCGACTTCCTCGTCCGTGTTGAAATACCCAAACGAGAAGCGGACGACGCCCTGACGCTCGGTCCCCAGCGCACGGTGCATGAGCGGAGCGCAATGGGCGCCGGGGCGCGTCGCAATCCCCCACCCTTGCATAAGCGCATCCGAGATCTCGGCAGAGTCGATATCACCCACGTTGAGTGAGACGATCGCCGAGCGCACGGACTGGTCAAACGCACCGTAGAGCTTGATCTCCGGGATTTCGCGCACGCCAGCGAGAAAGCGATCCGCCAGTGCTCGCTCGTGTGCCGCAATCGCCTCGACTCCGCCTTGGGCCTCGATATAGTCAAGGCCGGCAGAAAGGCCCGCGATGCCATGGCCGTTGAGCGTACCGGCCTCCAGGCGCGTGGGCCACTCAAGCGGCTGCAGCGCATCGAAACTGTGCACGCCCGTGCCGCCCATGGCCCACGGAGCCACGTCAATGCCCTCCGCCACGGCCAGGCCACCGGTCCCCTGCGGACCCATGAGCCCCTTGTGGCCGGTAAAGCACACAACATCGATCCCCATGGCGTGCATATCGATATGCGCCGTGCCGGCAGACTGCGAGGCATCGACGATCGCCAGCGCACCGGCCGCATGGGCCATGGCCGCCACGCGCGCAATGTCGACCGCGTTGCCGGTCACATTGGAGGCGTGCGTCACAACCACGGCACGCGTACCGGGCGTGACTAGCCGCTCGAGCTCGTCGTAGTCGAGCACGCCATTGGTATCACAGCCCGCATGCTCAACGGTCACGCCCTGCTCTGCCGCCAAGCGGTTGAGCGGACGCAGCACGGAGTTGTGCTCGAGCGCCGTCGTGACCACGCGGTCGCCGGGGCGCACCACGCCATTGATGACGGTGTTGAGCGCCGCGGTGGAGTTGGGCGTAAAACAAACATGGTCAGCACGCGGGCAGCCCAGCAAGCGCGCAAGCTTGGCGCGACAGCCGTGGATGGTACGCGCCGCGTCGAGGGCACCCGACGTGGCACCGCGCCCGGCATTGCCGAGCGAGCACATCGCCTGCGTCACGGCATCGAT
>CABUZD010000215.1 GCA_902495945.1 uncultured Collinsella sp. | reverse complement strand
GCCGCAACGCCCGCAACCTACTCGCGAGCGCCAAGTTGCTCGCGCTCGTCGTCATTGTCTCGCTCGCCATGGGCGTTGCCGCTTGGGCGTTTTTGGCCTCGCTGAATATCGCCACCGACTATCGCGAGCACCATGTGTGGGTCTACGCCTTGCTTCCCGTTGTGGGCGTTGCCACCGCATGGGTGTACAAAAACCACGGTCTTGCCGCCAAACGCGGTAACAACCTGGTCATCGACTCCGCTCTGGGCACACGCCTCATCCATATGCGCATGGCCGTCCTCACCTTCGCCTGCTCCACGCTCACGCACCTAACGGGTGGATCGGCCGGTCGCGAGGGAGCCGCGGTTCAGATTGGCGGCACCATCGCCAGCAACATCTCGAGCCTCGCCCACCTTAAAAAGCATGACCACCACGACCTCATGCTCGCCGGCATCTCGTCGGCCTTTGGCGCCGTATTCGGTTCGCCCCTTGCCGGAGCTTTCTTTGGCATGGAGATGTGCTTTATCGGCAAGATCGACTACACCGCGGGCATCTACTGCCTGGTCGCCTCGTTTACCGGCTACTTTACATCACTCGCCCTGGGTACCGAGTACGAGGCGAATGTTATCGCCAGCGTTCCCAACATGACACCACGGACGGTTGTCATCGTTGTTATCAGCGCCATTATCTTCGGTCTGACGGCACGCCTCTTTGCCTGGTCAGTTCGAACCGTCAAGAGCCTGTACGGTCGCTTTATCACCAATTACCTCGTTCGCGCACTCATAGGCGCACTCGTGGTTTTGGCCGCCTATGCCCTCCTCGACGCCTGGGACTACGCCGGCCTTTCCACGTGGCTTTCCGGCGCCGGATTTGCCGGCAACACCACCCTGGCGGACGCAGTCATCAAGTTGGTCGTCACAGCGCTCACCCTGGGCGCCGGCTTCCAAGGCGGCGAGGTCACGCCCCTGTTTGGTATCGGTGCGGCGCTCGGCGGCTGGATCGGTTGCCTCGTCGGAATCGATCCCAGCTTTCTGGCAGCGCTGGGCATGCTCGGCGTGTTCTGCGCCGGCCTTAACGTGCCCATCACCACCTGTATGATGGCCATCGACCTGTTCCACGGCACGGCAGCCGGGTTCTTTGTCATCGTGGCCTTTATCAGCTACCTAACCGCCGGACACCGCGGCGTGTACCCCGCCCAGCGCATCATCTCGCCCAAGCGCCGTTCGCTTATTGTGGATGAGGGCGGTACGGTAGCGGATGCTATCGAGCGCCACAACGACCTGATAGAGTAGACGTAAGTATTCGACGTGCAGCCACAATCGGGGGCAATTCGACCTGAGCGCGACCGCACCGTCACGTCATACGCCGGGAGTCGCCCCATGCACGCAACTGATTTTGGCCGCACGCTCATCATCGCCAACCCAGCCGCCCAGTCGGGCGCCGCGCATGAGGTTGCCGAGCGCCTGCAACGCTTTTTGGACATGACCGCACGCGCATCCCAGTTTGACCTGGTGCTAACCGAGCGCATGGGACACGCCAAGGAGCTTGCCGCACAGGCTCGGGGCTATCGCACCGTTATCGCCCTAGGCGGCGACGGCGTGATCCACGAGGTCGTCAACGGGCTTATGACGCAAAAGGAGGACGCCCGCCCCGCTCTTGCCGTCCTGCCCGTAGGCTCCGGCAATGATTTTGCCCAGACGCTCGGTATCGACGATTTCTCCGGCAAAGATTTTGGCGCGCTGCTCACCTGCGAGCTGCAGCATCAGGACATCGGGCGCATTCGCTCATGGAACCCCGCAAGCGGCAGCGGCGAGGCTACCGTTGAGTACTACGACCAGACGCTTTCGGTCGGCATCGATGCCGCCATCGGCCTTGGCACCACCGAGCTACGCAAAAAGACCGGCTTGACGGGCGCTCCGCTCTACACTCTCTCGGGACTTGAGCAGTTTGGCCTACGCTATCGCAACTACCCCATGACAGTCAGCTTTGACGGGACGCCCGCCGAGCGCGTGAGGACGATCATCATGGCGATTCAGCTGGGTCCTACCTATGGCTCGGGCTATCGCATCTGCCCCGATGCCGACCCCTGCGACGGCATACTCGACGTCTGCTACGCCTGCGGCCCCGTCCCTCGCGCGGTTGCCCTGCCTATGTTTCTTTCGGCCAAGGACGGCCACCATATCAAGTTGCCGCCGGTTCGCATGCGCCGCTGCCACCATGTCGAGCTCACCTTTGAGGAGCCCAACTATCCCATCCAGGCCGACGGCGAGCCCATCGTCGCCTCGCGCATCGAGGTCGACATCCTTGCCGGCGTCCTCGAGGTCTGGCGCCCAACCCGCTAACCCCACCTAAGTTGCGGTGAAATAGGGACT
>CABUZD010000214.1 GCA_902495945.1 uncultured Collinsella sp. | reverse complement strand
TTGGTGGGGTGTCGGGGGGGGGGGGTGATCTTTGTTTCCACCCGCCTACCACTTTCACCCCAACCTCGGGCACCTGGGAAACCTTTACTAAGTTGCGGCGATAACACCGCCTTCATTTCCTGTAGTTGTTTTTTATCTCCTAAGGAGAGCGACATGGAGAACAAGTACGTCTGCTCTGTCGATATCGGCGGAACTAAGATCGCGACTGCCATCATGGAGTACCCGGCTGACGGTAGTGTGCCCCATCCTGTTTTTGAGGCCGAGGTTCCCACCGAGGCCCAAGAGGGCGGCGAGGCCGTCTTCCAACGTATCGAGGCGTCCATCAAGGCTGCTCTCGAGGCGAATCCCGATGTCGAGGTCCTTGGCGTCGGTATCGGTGCCGCCGGCGTCGTCGATCCCAAGACGGGCGCCATCGCGTATGCCAACGAGATCATGCCCGGCTGGTCCGGTGTTCAGTTGGGGCCGCGCCTGCGCGAGGACCTCGGTCTTCCCGTTGCCGTTGTAGGCGACGTGCAGGCTCATGCTCTGGGCGAGGCCCACTGGGGCGTCGGCAAGGGCAAGTTCTCCGTCTTGTGTCTTGGCATCGGTACGGGCATCGGTGGCGCATATGTCGAGAACGGCCGCGTGATGCAGGGCTTCCATGGTGCTGCTGGCCATATGGGCCACATCGAGTGCTCGGCTGCCGCCGGTATTCCCTGCGCCTGCGGGCGTTCCGGCCATCTGGAGTCGGTTGCTTCGGGCACTTCCATTGGTCGTATGTACGATGAGCGCTTTGGTCGCGTCGACCCCAGCCGTCCTTCGGTCGGTCGCGATGTGAACGACCTGTGCCGTGCGGGCGACGCAAAGGCGACCGAGGTCATCCATGACGCCGGCTTTGCGCTGGGTGCCAGCTTGGGCTCGCTCGCTAACATCCTGGACCCTGAGGTCATCGTGCTTTCGGGTGGCGTGATTCACCAAGGTCCCGATTGGCGTTCGCAGACGTGGAAGGATTCGGTGCACGAGGGCTATGCCAGCCAGGCGCTCGATCCGCTTCAGGACACGCCGATCCTCATCGGTTCTCTGGAGGGCGATGCTCCGCTCATCGGTGCCGCTGAGCATCTTCTTGCCTCGTTGAAGTAAACGTATCTTCTGTAGGAGCCTCCCGAGACAACACGCCTCGGGAGGCTGTTCTGAGAAAGGTTACAGCCTTATGACCGTCGATCCTTTGATTCAATCCCTGAAGGGCAAGCTCGTCGTGAGCGTTCAGGCGTATATGGGCGAGCCGCTTCGTACGCCTGAGACCATGGCTCAAATGTCTCGCGCTTGCGAGCTCGGCGGCGCCGCCGCCATTCGCTGCCAGGGCCTTGCCGACATTGCCGCCATTAAGGGTCGCTGTGAGGTTCCTGTTATCGGCCTGTGGAAGGATGGGCACGAGGGCGTTTACATCACGCCGACGCTGCGCCACGCTCGCGCCTGCGTTGCTGCGGGTGCCGATATCGTGGCGATCGACGCCACCGATCGTCCGCGTCCCGATGGCAAGACCGTCGAAGATACTTTCCGTCCGCTGCACGAGGAGGGCGTGCTCCTGATGGCCGACTGTGCCACCATCGAGGATATTCGTCGTGCTGTCGACAGGGGCTTCGACCTGGTGTCCACCACGCTGTCTCATGGTGTTGCCGCCATCGACTGCACCATGGCCGATGGCCCCGATCTGCCTCTCCTGCGTCAGGCGACCGAGGAATTCCCCGGCCTTCCCATCATTTGCGAGGGTCGCGTGCATACGCCCGAGGAGGCTCGCGCCGCGATCGATGCTGGCGCCTGGGCCGTTGTCGTCGGCACCGCCATCACGCACCCCACGAGTATTACGAGTTGGTTCAAGGCTGCGCTTGAGGCGTAAGACAGGCCTCGTATCCGCTCGGGGCGGTATACTCAATATAGGCAATTGACCGCGCGGGATCCGGGTTGCTGGGTCCCGCGCTTGTTTTCGGGAGGCAACACATGCAAAAGGGAGATGCCATGGATGCGGCGGAGCGCTCGGAGCGCATCCCCGATATCGTCATCATCACCGGAATGTCCGGATCAGGCCGCACACAGGCCATGCACGTGTTCGAGGACATGGGCTATTTTTGCATCGATAACCTGCCTCCGCGTCTCATCGCCCAGCTTGCCGAGCTCGTCGGCATCAATACGGGCGTGGGCAGGCATCTCGCCGTCACCTGCGATTTGCGTAGCCAGGGACTGTTTGACGAGTTGCTCGATGCGGTCGCCGCTCTCGAAGAGCGCGAGATGAGCTGCGACATCGTGTTCCTGGAGGCTTCTGACGAGGTGCTGATTCGTCGCTACAGCGAAAATCGCCGCTGTCATCCCATTGCCAAGC
>CABUZD010000213.1 GCA_902495945.1 uncultured Collinsella sp. | reverse complement strand
GGCACGGCGTTGCTCATTTGAATGCCATTCTTGTCAGCGTTCATTGGGATGAGGGTACGTCATTTCAGCTTTATGAGATACGCGACTTCGATTTTGGTTCGGTAATAGTGGGGTACCGATCCGTGAGTGGCAATTAGCCGGTGCCAAAACGTGCGGCGGCTGTTGTTAAAGGTGTTTTGGCGGCTATGGGGCGTGTTGGCGGCGTGGGGAGGGGTCCTCGAATGACTCCGTGGTCAAATAACATCAAATATGAGTACTGTTGTTAATGTAGTCTCATAACATTTGGTAAGAATAGAATACCAATTCCACATTATTCTATATATCTAACCCACTAAACACGGAATTTTGAGCCTTGGCAAGACGTGGAATTGATCGAAATGATCAATTCCGGCGAGATTTTGCTGCTACTAATTTGGTGGCGGTACTCATATTTGCCATTTTTTGTCCAGTGGGTACCGCGAGGGGCCTGTTCGACTGGCTCAACGGCCCGGTGATGGATGCCGGCATGATCAGCCCACTCGATCCAGACCTTGTCCACATCACCGACGACCTCAACGAAGCCGTCGACATCGCCCTGAGCGGGCTGATGTAGGGTAGGTAAAATGGGACGGGGCTAAAAGACTGGTCTGAAACGTTTGATACCAGTCTTTTTAGCCCCGTCCCAAATGAACTGCTTCTAAGTTGCGGTGGAATAGGGATTGATTTGCGGCTGATAAGCCAAAAACAGTCCCTATTTCACCGCAAGTGGTATGGGTAGCCCTAATTGGCAGGTTGGTATCGGGGGCAGTAGCTGATGGCGATGGCGTCGACGCCTACGTGGGTGGCGATGGTGCAGCCGATGGGGCCGGTGCCGGCGTCTACGTAATCCTGGCCCGCGAGTGCCTCGTTGACAAGCTCCTGCTCCTCGGCGGCGCCGGTCGTGAGCACACGCACGCTTGAGCCCGGATGCTCGGCCAAAAATGCGAGGCAATCTGCCATGGTGCTGGCGACGATGCGCTTGGCGCCGCGACCCTTTTTGATCGCCTTGATCTCGCCCGACTGCCACTCCGGCGAAACGGCCAAGCGAATGTTGAGCATCTGCGTGAGTTGGCCGGCGAGCTTGGGCGCGCGGCCGTTCTTAACGAGGTTCTCGAGCGTGCGGGGAATCAGCAGCAGGTGGGCGTCGGGCAAGGTCGCGCGGATCTGTGCCTCGGTCTCGTCCAGGCTGCGGCCGTCCTCGCGCATGGCCAGTGCGTACTCCACCAGCAGGCCCTCGGCGCCCGAGCCGGTGCGCGAATCGATGCAGCGCACGTCGAGCTCGTGGGTCGCGGCCGTCAAGCATGCGTTGGAATAGCAGGCAGACCACTCGCTGCATAGTGAGATAAAGATCGCGCTATCGTGGCCGTCGGCGAGCACGCGGTCAAAGAGCGCCTTGAACTCGCCGGCGCTCGGCTGCGAGGTGTGCGGCAACTGCTCGGAGCCAGCCATGCGGGCGACGTATTCCTCGGCGGTAATCTGTACCTGGTCGAGCAGGTCCTCACCCTCGATAATCACATGCAGCGGAATCACGTAAATGCCGAGCTCTTGGGCACGGGCGGGGGAGATGTCCGACGTGGAGTCGGTTATGATGGCAAAAGACATAATTGCACCTTTCGTTGGGACGCCTGCGCGCCGCCTTCAGAGAGCAAAGTGCGTCAAGTATAGTGGAGTTGCTCTACATTGCTAAGTTCAATTGTTGAATAGTCAACAGTTTGAAGTGTCGGTGTGGAAATCGTCAACTGGGGAAGAAGGATGTCAATGGCGGCATTACAGCTATGTGAGCGGCCGGTCGTGCTGTTCGATTTTGACGGCACGGTGGCCGACACGGGCCGAGCGGTGATGACCTCGACACGCAAGGCTCTGACGGCGCGCGGGTTTTCGGAAGCGCAGATGGGCGATCTGCGCCGCATGATCGGGCCTCCGCTGTGGAAGAGCTTCCACGACTTTTACGGCTTTACGCGCGAGGAGTCGCTGGTGGTGGCCGACGAGTACCGTGCCTTTTTTGATGAGCTGGGACCGGAAGAGTACCCCGTGTTCGATGGGATCCCCGAGCTGCTCGACGGGCTGGCCGACCAGGGCAAGCGTATGGCCGTGGCGACGTCGCGCATGGAAGCAAAGTGCATCGATATGGTGCATGAGCTGGGGCTTTCTCAGTTTGAGGTGGTGGTCGGCATGAATCCGCCGCAGGGACGCGAGACCAAGGCCGATTCGGTCCGCGATGCCCTGGCGGCGCTCGGTGTGACGGCAGATGACGCCGTGATGATCGGCGACCGCTTTAACGATGTGGAGGGCGCGCACGCGATGGGCGTGCCGTGCATTGGTATCTATTCGGGCGCGGCGGCGCCGGGCGAGCACGAGGCCG
>CABUZD010000212.1 GCA_902495945.1 uncultured Collinsella sp. | reverse complement strand
TGGCGCTCGTAGTCCTCGTCAGAGGCATCCACAACTTTAAGGATCAGATCGGCACCAAGAACCTCAGACAGCGTGGACTTAAAGGCATCAACGAGACCATACGGCAGCTTTTGAATAAAGCCGACGGTATCGGTAATCGTCATGCCGCGACCGCCGGGCAGGCGATACGAACGCGTCGTCGGGTCGAGCGTAGCAAACAGCTTGTCCTGCGAAAGTACCGTAGAGCCGGTCAGTCGATTGAGCAACGTCGATTTACCGGCATTGGTATAACCGGCTAACGCGACGCGAAATGCCGGTGACTCAATGCGGCTCTTGGACTGGACATCGCGACGCTGTTCAACCTGCTTAAGCTCACGACGAAGCGCGGCAATCTTATTGCGAATCAAGCGACGGTCAACCTCGAGCTGGCTTTCACCCTGGCCAAAGCGCGAACCGATGCCGCCGCGCGTCTGCTCCTTGGCAAGATGGCTCCACATACCGCGCAGACGAGGCAACAGATATTGAAGCTGCGCCAGCTGTACCTGTAGGCGTCCCTCACGCGTCTGAGCATGCAGGCCAAAGATATCCAGGATCAGTGCTGTGCGATCGATAATCTTTACCGGCTCGCCCACGGCTTTCTCCAAATAGGATTGCTGCGAGGGCGTCAGGTCGTCGTCAAAAATTACGACATCGGCATCCATACGATGCACCAGGCCGCACAGCTCTTCAACCTTACCGGAACCGATAAACGATTTTGGATACGGCTTAACCAGACGCTGTGACAAACGCGCCACACACTGGGCGCCAGCCGTATGGGCTAGGCGCTCAAGCTCGTCAAGCGAACGATCGAGCGGCCACGCATTGTCGCGCCACTCAACACCAACTAATATGGCACGCTCGGGCTCGGGTGCCGTGGGAACAAGGGGGAAACGGGCCATTAGGCAGCCTCAATACGATGCAGGATTTCCTCAACGACCTCATCGATCGTACATTCATCCATATCGAACCACACGATGCGGTCATCGCGTTTAAACCACGAAAGCTGACGTTTAGCATAGCGACGCGAACGCATCTTGATGAGTTCGCGAGCCTCATCCATAGAAATCACGCCATTGAAAGCATCAATGATCTCTTTATAGCCAATTGCCTGCATCGACGTCAGGGCATCTCCCAGTCCCTGGTCCATAAGACCGCGGACCTCATCGACAAGGCCCTGCTCAAACATAAGATCGACGCGCAGGTTAATGCGCTCGTAGAGCACCTCGCGATTGCGCGTCAGACCAAACCACAGAGCATGATAATGCTCGCGCGGAACACTAAACTGAGACTTTTGCTGCGCGTAGGACACTCCATCATCGTGCATTTCGAGCGCGCGAATCACGCGGCGAACATTATGGGGGTGGATGACCGCAGCGGACTCGGGGTCACGCTCGGCAAGCAGCGCGTGCAGCGCTTCCTTGCCTATGCGCTCGGCAAGTTCCTGATACCCCGCGCGACGATCGTCCTCAAGCTCGCCCGAGGGAAAATCCATCTCATCCAGGGCGGCCTTGAGATACAAGCCTGTGCCCCCGCAAAACACCGGTAGGCGGCCCTCGCCAAGCAAACGCTCAACATGCGCGCGAGCGTCAGCCTGATAAAGCGCAGCAGAATATGCCACACCCGGCTCTACAATGTCGACAAGACGCAGCGGCGCCGTACACTCATCGGGCGCCATCTTTGCGGTACCGATGTCCATGCCGCGATAGATTTGCATCGCATCACACGACAGCACTTCGGACGAAAGACGAGCGGCCAAACGGTCGGCAGCATCACTCTTACCTACCGCCGTCGGACCAACGATCGCAACGGCGGAAAGACCTGCCCCGGGAAAAACCATTAGCGCGGCTCGCCCACAACGGAGCCGGACAAATACCAGGTCTTGGCAACGTCAACGTCAACATCAACGATCTTGCCAACAAGCTGATCGACGCTGTAACCCTCGGGGATAGGCGCATGCACAGTCTGATTCTTGGGACTCTTGCCCAGCAGGACCGCGTCGTTCTTTTTACTCGTTCCCTCAATGAGCGCCGGCACCACAGTATGAAGCTCGCCCTGGTTATACTCGTGTGCCGTGGTCTCGATAACCTTAACTAGGCGGTTGAAACGCTCGAGAATAACCTCATGCGGCGTAGGATCGTCAATCTCTGCGGCCGGGGTACCAGCGCGCTTGGAATAGATGAAGGTATAGGCCTGAGCATAGCGGACCGTCTCGGCAAGTGAGAGCGTCTGCTCAAAGTCTTCTTCAGTCTCGCCCGGGAAGCCAACGATAATGTCGGTCGAGAGCGCGATATCGGGCATGCGGTTGCGAATGCGATCGACCAGGCCCAAATAGTCCTCGCGTGTATAACGGCGATTCATCTCTTTGAGGATCCGCGTCGAACCTGACTGCACGGCCAGGTGCAGCTGCGGCATAACGGCAGGCGTCTCGGCCATGGCGTCGATAGTCTCGGGCA
>CABUZD010000211.1 GCA_902495945.1 uncultured Collinsella sp. | reverse complement strand
GCATAGTGGCCGCGGAAGGTGGCGTCGAGCAAAAACTGGTTTTGCAGCACGTGCTCGTTGTTGGCGGCCTTGATGTCGGCGGGGTCGTTCTCGTTGAGCGGGTACTTGAACTCCAACGACTGAATGACGCCGATTTTGCCCTTAAAGCCGCCGTTGTGGAAGGCCAGCACTGCCTTGGCGTGGGCGAGCATCATGTTGTGCTCGCACTGGAAGGCCTCGGCAAGATGCGCCTTGACGCCACCGGGGAAGGTGCCCTCGATGTAGGTGTTGGAGGCGTCGGCCCAGATCTCGTTAAAGGTGAACCAGTAGGTCACCTGGTCGGCGTACTCCTTAAAGCAGAAGGTGGCAAAGTCCACAAAGGCATCGATGGTCTCGCGGTTGAGGAAGTCGCCCTTCTCAAAGAGGGGAAGCGGCGTGTCAAAGTGATGCAGCGTGACGAACGGCTCAACATGGTGCTTATGGCACTCGGCGAAGAGATCGTGGTAGAACTGGACGCCCTCGGGGTTGATTTCGCCGGTGCCGTTGGGGAAGATGCGGCTCCAGGCGATGGAGAGGCGAATGCCGTTGATACCGAACTCCTCGCACAGCTCCAAGTCGACGGGGTACTGGTTGTAGAAGTCCGAAGCGGGATCGGGGGAGAAACGGCCCTGGGCTTCCAGGAAGTCGTCCCAGGCAACCTTGCCCTTACCGTGAGTGCGGGTCTCGCCCTCTACCTGGTAAGCAGCGGTGGCGCCGCCAAAGACAAAGTCCTCGGGAAACTGCGCAGGCGGGTTGGTGACGCTAGCAGGATTAACGGACATGATGAAATATCCAATCGTCTAAATCGAAGTGCCAGCCGGCTGTTGATGGTCGGCTGGCTCTGAGCGTTACTTACTTCGAGAGTTGCTCACTTACGAAGGCGAGAGATTTGTCGCCGTTCTGGGAGAGCTCGATGTACTGCTTGCCGCGGCAGGCGACGCACTTGTTGCCCACGCGTTCGCAGTCTTTCTGCAGGTCGGCCAGGTAGCTTGCGGCCTGCGGGGCCAGGACGACTAGGTCAAAGTCGGGGAGCATGTCGACGTGGTTGCCATAGGCCTCGGCAGCGGTTTCGAGGTTAATACCGCGCTCCTTGGCAGCCTTGGCCAGCGCGTTGGCCAGCAGACCCGAGGTACCGCCACCCTGGCAGAGCACGAGCACGCGCTTGCCGTTGAGGTCGCTGGCGGTCGTTGCCTCGGCAGCGGGTGCTGCGGAAGCAGCGGGGGCGTCGGCCTTCACGGCTTCGGCAGCAGCGCCGGCGGCAACGCTCTTGGCGTCAGCCTTGCCCTGGAAGGCATCGTTGAGCTTGGCGGCCTTCTCGGCGTTCTTGGCGGCGAGCTCCTCCTGGGAGATCTCGGCCTCCTCGGCGCACTTCTGGGCGTCATAGGCACGGAAGAACGGGTAGTACAGGGCAAAGTCGACGACCAGGATGATGGCGAGCATCACAAAGGCGAGCGGCTGGAAGCCCAAGCCCATGATGGTGCCGATGGGGCCGGGGACGGTCCAAGGCAGGGTGTACATAAAGCCGTTCATGCCCAAGAAGTCGATAAAGATCTTGAGGATCCAGATGTTGGCGATCGGGGCAAAGACAAACGGGACAAAGAAGACGGGGTTGAGCACGATGGGCGCGGCGAACAGCAGCGGCTCGTTGACAGCGAAGCAGACCGGGACGATAGCTGCCTTACCGACGGCGCGCATCTCCTGAGACTTGGCCAGGAAGCAGAACATAAAGACCAGGACAAGCGTGGCGCCGGTGCCGCCCATGCAGACGACGAAGTACTGGGCGCCCTGCGTCAGGACGGCGGAAGCGTGCTGGCCGGCCTGGAACGCAGCCAGGTTGTCGGTCATGTTGGCAACGAGAGCGGCGGCGATGGCGGGCTCGACGATCGAGGGGCCGTGGACGCCCACGAACCAGAAGAGGCTCATGGCGCCGTAGATCACAGCGAGGCCGATGTAGCCGTCGGCGGCGGTGAACAGGGGCTGGAACACCTGGATGACGCCCTGGGCAAAGCAGAAGCCAAAGGCGGCGCGGAAGACAATGTCAAAGACCCAAAAGACGGTGATGCAGACGGAGAAGGGGATGATGTCCTTAAAGGTCTGCGAGATGTTGGGCGGAACCTGCTCGGGCATCTTGACGGTGATGTTGCGCTTAATGAAGAACTTGTAGATGATGCCGGTCACAAACGCAGCGATAAAGGCGGTCAGCAGGCCCTTGGAACCAAGGTAGGTGGTGTTGAAGCCGCTGGCAGCGTCCGTGGAGATCGTGTCGCTCGAAAGGAGCAAGAAGCCGATGATGGCCGCGCACATGCACGAGATGAAGTTGATCTGGTTGTTCTTGGGCAGATCGCGGTTCTGAGCGTCGGCGAAGTGCTTGGCCGTGGTGGCAGCGCAGGCGATGGCCAGGATACCCATGGAGTAGTTGTAGCATTTCCACAGGGCGTTGTTGATGTCATCGGGCCAGT
>CABUZD010000210.1 GCA_902495945.1 uncultured Collinsella sp. | reverse complement strand
GTGCATGGCAGTTATAAAACCCCCTTAGTCAAGCCGCTGACAAATCCTACTAAAACCAAGCCGCTCACGCCAAAATAATCCAAAAGATTGCGCTTGACCAACATGTTGCGGTCACGCGCGGTCAGGACGTATGCAATCAGCCAGTGCCCCTACGGGATGCGAAGATCATCGCACCGGATCTTGAGTTCAATATCTGGTGCCACATTTGACGACATAAAACAAAACAGCCCAGAGGACATAGCCTCTGAGCTGCGAACATTTGGTGGGCGTTAGAAGATTTGAACTTCTGACCTCTTCCGTGTCAGGGAAGCGCTCTCCCCCTGAGCTAAACGCCCAAATGGAGCGGACAACGGGGCTCGAACCCGCGACCCCAACCTTGGCAAGGTTGTGCTCTACCAACTGAGCCATGTCCGCTTACGAGGATTAATCTTACGTGATGCCCGCATCCTATGCAAGAACTTTTTTTAAAAAGTTTTGCAACGCCCTCGCGAACCTCGCGAAGACATCAGCCACCACGGAAGGCGCGGGCAAACGCAATCTCGCCGCAAGAGACCCCTACATCTCACCGAGCATGATCCAGGCAGAGCTGTCCTGCGCGAGCCTGCCGTCTGCAAGCGGTGATGAGGTGAGCAGGACCCTGCCCGCCGGTAGCTCCACGGGTGCTGCGCCGAAGTTCGTCACACACGCCCAGCCGTTGTCGCGGCGATAGGCGATGACGCCGCCCTCGGCGCCCTCGGCACCATCCGCAAGACCGGTGCGCCCGTCAAGATCGAGCCACGCAAAATCGTTGGCGCAACCGCGCAGCTTGCGCCGAAGCCAGAGGGCGTCACGATAGAGCGCAAGCATCGATGTCGGGTCCGCTTCTTCCCTATCGGCAGCGTAATCGGAAAACCATGCAGGTTGCGGCAGATGGGGCGCCGCATCGGCGTCCGCCGGCGAAAACCCAAACGATCCGCCCTGCGCGGGATCGTCCGCCGCCACCCACGGCAGGGGCACACGGCAGCCGTCGCGCCCCTTCTCACGCTTCGGTCCGCGCGTATTGGTCGCAGTGGGATCTTCGAGTGCAGCCCACGGGATGTCAGCCACCTCAAAAAGGCCGAGCTCCTCACCCTGATACACGTATGCCGAGCCCGGAAGCGCCAGCTCAAGCAAAAGGGCCGCCCGCGCGCGGCGCTCGCCGAGTTCATGGTCCTCGTCATAAGACGACCCGTCGCGCAAGAGCCAGTCGAGCGCAATCTGGTGGTAGCGCGTCGCCTTGATTTGCGGCAGGGCATAGCGCGTCGCCACGCGCGGCACGTCGTGGTTGGAGAGTACCCAGGTCGAGGCGGAATCGGATTCGATGGCCGCCTTCAAGCCCTCCTCGATTGCAGCGTGCATGTCATCATAGGTCCAAGTGGCCTTGGCGAACTCAAAGTTAAATGTCTGGCCAAGCTCGCTGGGACGCGCGTAGAGATACTGGCGCTCGGGCAGCACCCACGCCTCGGCAACGGCGCTGCGCGGCGGATTATAGCGGTCGAACACGCGACGCCACTCGCGATAGATCTCGTGGACCTCGTTGCGGTCCCACAGCGGATGGGTGCCGTCGTCAACCATGTCATCGCCCTCGGCGAGATGCCACCGGTCGAGGTCATCGCGGTCGAGATCCTTGGCAAGACCGTGCGCCACATCAATGCGAAAGCCATCGACGCCTCGATCGCTCCAAAACGCCAGGACGTCGCAAAAGAACGCGTGAACCTCAGGGCATGACCAGTCAAAGTCCGGCTGCTCGGGCGTAAACATGTGCAGATACCACTGACCGTCCGCAACACGCGTCCAGGCGGGGCCGCCAAAGTTGGCATTCCAATTGGTGGGAGGCAGCTCGCCGTGCTCGCCGCGACCATCGCGGAAGATATAACGGGCGCGCTCGGGCGATCCGGGGCCGGCGGCAAGAGCGGCTTTGAACCAGGGGTGCTGGTTGGATGAATGGTTAGGCACGATGTCGACAATGACCTTGATGCCGCGCGCGTGAGCCGCGGCGATCATGTCATCGAAGTCGTCAAGCGAGCCGAGACGTGGGTCGACATCGCAGTAGTCCGCCACATCATAGCCGCCATCGACAAGAGGCGATGGGTAAAACGGGCTCAGCCAGATGGCCTCGATACCCAGCTGCTCAAGATAGTCCATCTGCTGGGTAATGCCCGCGATATCGCCCAGACCCGAACCAGTCGAATCCTTAAACGAGCGCGGGTAGATCTGATAGATCGCGGCGTCGGACATCCATGAGCGCGAAGAAGACTTTTCTGTAGCCATGGGGCGTATCTCCCTTGCAACGAGGTTATGCGAGATGCTCACGATGATACGCCCAAAGCGAACATTCGCGACAAACAACGCCGCAGCCACGCCCCAAAACCCTCGCCCCCTCTCGGGTTCGAGCCCAGGCGATGGGCACGAAAAAGCCCGGCTACCGTAGTAGTCGGGCTGCTGCGTTTGGAGCGGACAACGGGGCTCGAACCCGCGACCCCAACCTTGG
>CABUZD010000209.1 GCA_902495945.1 uncultured Collinsella sp. | reverse complement strand
GGGGTTCGTTAGGGTTCCGTTGCTGGGTCCGTTGCCCCATCTCGGCCCAACATCGCCCGTAGCTTCTCAAAGCTCTCCTCGCTCAGGCAGTGCTCCATGTGGCAGCCCTCTTGCGACGCGACCTCAGCCGAAACACCCGCATCCTCCAGCAGCCCCACGAAAAAGCAGTGACGCTCCCACATTTGACGAGCGACCTCCAGACCACGCTCCGTCAGATGAACGTCGCGCTTGCCCATTTCGACATAGCCGTTGCTCTCCAAGGTCGCCATGGCCTTGGAAACGCTCGCCTTGGTTACGCCGAGGTACTCCGCAACGTCGATCGAGCGCACGATGACCTGACGTTCCGACAGAACGTAGATCGATTCGAGATAGTCTTCTCCGGATTCACGTAGGGCCATGGGCCGCCTTTCGCGATGATTGCTAGTTAGCCTTTGGATACTTTCCACGGCTAACTTTACCGCAAAAGTTGCCCATGTCTTACTACTTTGTCTAAAAGTTAGCCGTGTTTCACAAAACGTGCGGGACGAAAACAAAATGGGGACGCCCCGCAAGGAGTGTCCCCAGGCGCCGGGTGCCGCCCCGCAGTTACATCAATCCAAAGTGCTTCGCGGCGTTGTAGATGCCATCGTCGTCCACGGCGGTCGTCACATAGGTCGCTGCAGCTTTCACCGTGTCCTGCGCGTTGCCCATGGCCACACTTGTGCCCACGGCCGAGAACATCGACAGGTCGTTCTCGCCGTCGCCAAAGGCAATCGCCTCGCTCGCGTCGATACCCAGGCGCCCCAGCGTCGCCGCCACGCCCAGGTCCTTGCCGCCGTTAGCGGGAATAATGTCACAGAACAGGTCGCACCAGCGCGTGGTGAGCGAATGCGACACGGCATCGGTCACGATATGCTCGTCGTCGGGGTCCACAAAGGCGCAAAACTGGTAGACCGGCGCGTCAAAGGCGTGCTCAAACGGCTCCTCGTGGTAGACGATTCCCGCGTTGCTGCCAGCCGTCACCACGCGCTCGGACAGGCGGTTCACAAACGAGTTCTCGCCCTGCATGCACAGCGAGTCGTAGCACCCCTGCGCCACCTGGTCCACGATCACCGCGACGTCGTCCGGATCGATCGGGCAGCTGCGGTAAACGCCCCTGGCATCAAAACAGTGCTGGCCCGAAAGCGTAATGTACGCATCCCAACCCAAGTCGAACAGCCAGTCCGGCATCTGATAGGTCGGGCGGCCCGTGGCGATCACGCACGCAATCCCCTGCTCGTGAAAGCTGTCGAGCACCTGCTGCGCCGACGCCGGAATCCGGTGGGTCTTAAAGCTCAGCAGCGTGCCGTCGATATCGAAAAACGCGGCTTTGATCATCCTCGCCTACTCCTCGCCCTCGAGCTTCTCGCTCGCCTCGAGCCACGCCATCTCCAACTCGTCCATGGCGGCGTGAGCCTCGTCGATCTTTGCCTGCTGCTCGCCGAGCGCCGTGTAGTTGGTGGGATCGACCTGGGCCATTGCTGCCTCGGCCTCCTCCACGCGGGCGCGCTGCGTCTCCATCTTGCGCTCGAGCGAGCTCACCTCGCGGCGGAGCTTCTGACGCTCGGCGTTGGACAGGCCGTTGGGCTGACCGCTCGCCTTGGGCTTTTCGGCCGCAGCTGCCGCGGCACCGGTGTCGAACGTGCCGGTCTTGGCGCTCGGTGCGCCCACGGGCTCGCCCTCGGCGGTGGCGTTGCACAGGCGCAGGTACTGGTCGACGCCACCGGGCATATGCGTCAGGTGGCCGTCGAGCAGCGCCCACTGCTGGTCGGTCACGCGCTCCATCAAAAAGCGGTCGTGCGTCACCAGGATCAGCGTGCCGGGCCAACCGTCGAGCAGATCCTCGACAATCGCGAGCATGTCGGTATCCAGGTCGTTGCCGGGCTCGTCCAGGATAAGCACGTTGGGCTCGTCCAGGATCGTCAGCAGCAGCGACAGGCGACGGCGCTGGCCGCCCGAAAGATCGCCGATGCGGCTCCAGAGCTGCTGCGTCGTAAAGCCCAGACGCTCGCAGAGCTTCTCGGGCGAAGTCTCCTTGCCGTCAATGACGTAGTACTTCTTATAATGGCTGAGCACCTCGCGGATCGTGTCGCCCATGTAGGGTTCGAGCTCCTCGAGCTGCTGCGACAGCACGCCAAAGCGCACCGTCTGGCCAATCTTCACGCGACCGCGCAGGGGCGCGATCTTGCCCTGAATCACGTCGAGCAGCGTGGACTTGCCAGCGCCGTTCTCACCCAAAAGACCATAGCGGTCGCCTGCACCAATGAGCCAGGTCACATCGGAGAGCACCTGCTTGGGCGCGCCATCGGTATCGGCATAGCCGGCGTCCACGTCGATTACATCGATAACCTGCTTGCCCAGGCGGCTCACGGCCAGGCGCTTGAGCTCCAGCTCGTCACGCACGGGTGGCACGTCGGCAATCAGCTCGCGAGCAGCCTCAACGCGAAACTTGGGCTTGGTGGAACGAGCCTGGGCGCCGCGGCTCAGCCACGCGAGCTCCTTGCGCGCCATGTTGCGGCGGCGCTCCTCGGTGACGGCGGCCATGCGGTCGCGCTCCACGC
The DNA here is from genome assembly GCA_902495945.1 of uncultured Collinsella sp. Taxonomy (GTDB): domain Bacteria; phylum Actinomycetota; class Coriobacteriia; order Coriobacteriales; family Coriobacteriaceae; genus Collinsella. The sequence goes on along the minus strand of CABUZD010000209.1, from coordinate 7 downwards.
GCTGCAG
>CABUZD010000208.1 GCA_902495945.1 uncultured Collinsella sp. | reverse complement strand
TGAAGAGCGGCAAGCTGGTCGGAAAGCTCGGTGGAGACAAACTGCCTAAGCTTGAGCTCGGGCTTAACCTGCTTTTTCTGCTTACGACGACGCGGCTTGGACATCCGTCTTTCCTTCCCATTCCATTACATGTCGAGTGTTGTTTTAGTACTGGCTCTCGTGCTTGCTGAAGAAGTCGAAGCGCGGGGGCAGCGGCTTCACGCGGTGCTCGCCGGACTTCTCGCCCAGGCTCTCCACAAACTCGTCCGTGGAGGCAAAGATGTTATCCCAGCTAAAGAAGGCGACCGGATCGACGTCGAAGTATTCGCAGATGAGCTCGCAGCCGGCCGGCACAATACCGTGCATCAGGACGGTCGCCACGCGCAGCTCGGTAAAGGCGTCGACGAGGGCCTGCGTCATGGCGGCGTTTGCTGGCTCGCCCTCGAGCTTGTTGGCGGCCTTGGAGGCGTCGCTCCAGCGCTTGTTGGCGGCGCGCAGGTAGTCGTCGCACACGGCAAGCGCGCGGTGCGTCTCGAACTTGTACATGGCCTGCTCAAAGGCGAGAGCTGCCTGCTGGGCGGCTTCGACCACGGTGTCAGAAGCGGCGCCAGCGGGGATGCAGCCGTTGCGGTAGGGGCTCTCGTCGCCCTCCTTGACGGCGACGCCGTAGAAGCAGCTGCGGGCCAGGCGGTTGAACACGCCGGTCAGCAGTGCGCTCTCCTTAAGGGCCGGGTCGATAACGCGCTTGTCGTCGCAGGCGCGCACCTCGTTGCCGTCCTTGTCCTTGCCGGTCACGCGCGTGTCATATGCCTTGGGGCTAAAGCTTACCGGCTTCTCGGACAGGCCGAGCGACAGCCAGTGCGCGCGCATCTGCTCGCAGGTGTAGTGGTTGAGCAGGTCGTCTGCCGGCGGGGGAGGCGTCTGCGAGGACGAGCTGGCTTTTTTGCCCATGTAGAGCAGGTGATAGCAGGCGCTGACGGTGCTCTGCGTAAGGTCCCAACCCAGGGCCTCCCACATGGCTGTCTGAGCGATGCAGTAGAAATAGATGTTGTCCTGACCGATGAACTGGTAGATCTGAGCGTCGTCCGAGCACCACCAGTCGCGCCAGTCGAGCGAGCTGTGCTGGTAGGTGGGCGCGGGCACCTGTGTGGAGTCGGCAGCGGGCTCGCCCATGAGGGCGGCATCCTGGGCGGCGACGCCCTCGGTCACGCCGGCGGCCTTGGCATCGCGCGCGAGCACGGTACGCGTATAGCTGATGGGCGCCCACAGGCTCTCGGGCCAGCACCAGCAGGTGACGTCGGAGACGCCATCGACCTCGGGCACCGGAACGCCCCAGTCGATGTTGCCGGTGATGCGGAAGGGCACGAGCGCCTTGCCGCTGCGGAAGCGCACGCCACCGTTGGCGAGCACCGCGTGGGCGTCGTCGCGCTCCTTCCAGCTGGGGAAGGTGACGGTGAAGCTGCTCTTGTTGCCCTCGGGCTCCAGCACGGTGTGCTCAGGAAGCTGATCCTCGACGGCATCGAAGGCCTCGCGGAATTTGTTCTGGATGTAGAGCTGGGCCGGCAGCAGCCACTCCTCCATAGTCTTGGAGACCACGGAGCGAACCTGCGGGTTCTGGGCAAGCTTGGCGGTATAGGTCTTCATAAAGTCGAGGTAGGCCGGCAGGTCGAAGTAGAGGTTGTCTACCGGGCGCAGCTCGGGTACCTCGCCGGTGAGCTGGCTCTTGGGCGCGATGAGCTCCTCGGGCTCAAACTGGTGGCCCAGATCGCACTCGTCGGCATAAGCCTTCTCGGACTTGCAGCCCTGGATGGGGCAGCGGCCGATCACCTGACGGCCGTTGAGGAACGTGCCGGCCTTGGCATCGTAGAACTGCAGCGTGGAGCGCTTGGAGATGGTGCCCTGCTCGTGCAGGCGCTTGATAATCTCGGCGGTCACCTCGTTGTGAATCTGCGCAGCCGGCTCAAGGCCCGAGCCGCCGTAGATATCGCAGCTGATATTGTAGTTGTTGAGGGTCGCGGCCTGGCGGGAGTGATTGGACTCGACATACTCGCTAATGGACTTGTCGTAGCCCTCGTTCTCCTTGAGCTTGCGGTAGCTCTCCATGATGGGCGAGCCATAGCAGTCGGTGCCCGAGGTGAAGATGACGTTCTCGCGGCCCAGGCGGTCGCGCAGGAAGCGGGCGAAGAAGTCGGCCGGGACAAAGACGCCGCCAACGTGGCCAAAGTGAAGGCCCTTGTTGCCATAGGGCTCGCCGGCGGTAACGATGGCGCGGCGAGGCCAGCTGGGACGGTCGTTCATGGAGTATTTGGATGCCATGGGACTCCTTCGCATATGGTGGGAGCGCAGCCGGGCGTGGGGCTCGGCGACGCGGTGGTCAATTCGTGCATATCGTTCGACATTATCGCACATGCGGACGGGTACGTGGCAGGGGCGCTATCCTAAGATGCTATGAATGAGATTTCCAACATACATGCGTTTGAGGACGAGGATTTTCTGCACGCTTGCTTCGTGTGGGGGATGGCCGTGCTTGTGGTGTTTGCCGTGTGCCTGGTGCCGGTGTTTATGCTGCTGGGCGGGCCTGCAGACTTGGATGCGGCTGACGCGGGCGGCTGGATGGCTGTTGTGGGCTGG
>CABUZD010000207.1 GCA_902495945.1 uncultured Collinsella sp. | reverse complement strand
GCCGCATTAACCTGGCTCAGGCTGCACTCTATGTGTGTTTGGCCCCTAAATCCAACGCGTGTGAGGCTTCGATTGATGCGGCGCTGGCCGATATCCATTCTAGTGGGCTTCGCGAGGTGCCGAGTTATCTGCGCGATCGCCATCGCCCAGGCAGCGACGACTACGGTGTGTATAAATACCCGCACGATTATCCCGAAGGCTGGGTCGATCAGCGCTATTTGCCCGAGGGGCTGGAGCGCGGTGCGTTCTGGCAGCCTGCCGGGCGCGGCTGGGAAGAGTGGCGCGTAGAGCAAAGCGAGCGCGACCGCAGCGGGAATGCACCGAAGTAGCTGCTGATAATTTTGTCCCACGTTGCTGCTCTTGGCATGTTCGGTCCCCTTTGGGGTACCATGAAAAGCGTCTGTATTTCGATTTTTCCGGGAGGCTTGTATGAGTCCCATTCAAATCGCCCTGCTGCTGCTCGCCGTTGCCGGCGTGTGGGCCATCGCTGAGCTCGCGCTTACCCTGCGCAAGACACGCAATGTTGTCGACTCGCTCGATAAGACCGTGAACGACCTCAACAACACCATCGCCGAGGCTCAGCCTGTGGTGGCAAAGCTCGATGGCGCTGTCGATGAGCTTACGCCGGCGCTTGCCCAGATGGAGCCGCTGCTTAAGTCGAGCAAGACGGCAGTTGATGCCCTTACCTCCAATCTCGTAGAGGTCGAAGCCGTGGTTCGCGACATTTCTGAGGTCACCGGTAGCATGGCCGAGGCTAGCAATGCTGTGTCGAGCGTGACTGATTCTGCGGCAGGTGCCGTGCAGAAACTCTTTAACAAGGTGAAGGCTCCCGCGGCCGACGCTGAGCGCAAGCTTTCCGCTGCCGAAGAAGCCGAGCAGCCGACCGAGCGTGTCCTGATTGGCGAAGCCGGGGACGATGTCGCTGCTGGTGACAATGATGCACAGAAGCCTGCTGCTAAAGCAGCCCAGTATTACACCTACACGCCCGCCGAGACCTCTGAGGAGTCCTGCGATGAGTAGCGAAGCAACTTGCCCCATTACGCTGACCGTTGCCGGCGACCCGCGTCTGGCGCGCCTTGTGCGCATGACGGCGGCAAATGTCGGTGCGCTCTGCTCCATGTCCGTCGATCGCATCGAGGACATTCGTATGGCTGCCGAGGAAGCATTTATTTTCGGCTGCACGGCTGTTGATTCCGATGACATCTCGATCAAATTCGATGTCGACGAATCTCACGTTGGCATGACCTTTACCTTTGGCGACCAGGCCACCGTCGACGAGGATGACCAGGCCGCTGTGTATGCCGAGCTCATTTTGGCGAGCGTGTGCGATTCCTACGAAAAGACTGCGGCGCCCCTGACGCTTTCCCTCGACCTCAAGGCGGATATCTAATATGACCGAACGTTCCCGGAGCGGTAAGACCGCTTGGGACAAGGAGAAAACCCGCGAGCTGTTTCGTCGCTATAAAGAGACCGGTGACCCGGACGCACGCGAGCAGCTCGTCATGTCCCACATGAACCTGGTAAGGTTTCTTGCCAACAAATTTAAGAATCGCGGCGAGCCGCTCGATGATCTGATGCAGGTTGGCTATTTGGGCCTGCTCAAGGCTATCGACCGCTTTGACCCCGAGCGCGGACTCGAGTTCACGACGTTTGCGACACCCACTATCCTGGGCGAGATTAAACGCCATTTCCGTGACAAGGGCTGGAGTGTGCGCGTGCCGCGCCGTCTGCAGGAGCTCTCGGCCAAGGTCAACCAGGCTACTGACAAACTTACCAACGAGCTGCAGCGTTCGCCCAAGGTTGAGGAGATCGCTGAGTATCTAGATGTGACTGTCGATGAGGTCCTCGAGGCTATGGAATCGTCTTCGGCCTATACCTCGGTGCCCATCGAGGCTCCTGGTGCGTCCGATTCCGACGATGCCCCTTCGATTCTCGACCGTTACGCCGACGACGACAACGAGCTCGACTTTACCGATGACCGCCTAGTGATCGAGGAAGCCATCCGTGATTTCTCGCCGCGCGAGCGCGAGGTGATCGAGCTGCGCTTTGTGAAGGGCATGACCCAGATCGAGATCGCCAAGAAGCTGGGTATTTCTCAGGTGCAGGTTTCGCGTCTGCTGCGCCGCACGCTTAAGAAGATTCAGGACAAGATCGACCCCGACGGAGTGATGATTCGTTCATGAGTGAACACCCCCAACAAACCGATCGCGTGCTGCGCGACACCCGCATTCTGACGCTTCGCATTTGGGCTGTTGTCGGCTGCATTGTCATCGCCGCTGTCATCTTTAACCTTATGGGCATCCTGGCGCCGGTTATCGAGTTTCTCGCTGTTGGTTCCATCATTGCCTTTGTGATGTCCCCGATCACCAACTGGCTCGAGCACCATGGCGTGAATCGCGGCATCGGTTCGCTTATCGCGCTTATTGTTGTTGTTGCCGTGCTCGTCGGTGTCGTTTGCATCTTGTCGCCGATTCTCTTTGGTCAGATCATGGAAGTCCTGAGCCGCCTGCCCGAGCAGCTTCGTGTTGCGGGTGGCGATCTCAATGAGATGATCTCGCATGCCAAGACGCTCAATAACACGCCGCTCAAGGAGTATTTGGACGATAATCTTTCGTCGCTGGTTACCGTGGCATCGAAGTATGTGGCTCAGAT
>CABUZD010000206.1 GCA_902495945.1 uncultured Collinsella sp. | reverse complement strand
GATTCAATCATGTGCGTCATCCAGAAACGTCCTGGCATATTTGCTCTCGGCATCTGCGCCGGCGCTGTCGTCTTCACCATCGTTATCGTCGGCCCAACGAAGCAGGTCGACCGAGGTAATGCCGTAGCGCTTCTCACGTACAGTCTCAAAGCCTGCCGGATGCGCGCCCGCATCGGCGGCGGCATGCTCAAACAGGGCGTAAGCGCCAGACGCAAGTAAACCCTGCTGAGCCAGGTCCTGCAGCAGCTTCTCGACCGGCTCGGCGCCAAACGCATAGGGAGGATCGAGCAAAACCAGATCAAAGGGGCCGCCCGGTACACGACCGCGCGAGGCACTCGCCAGCATGTCGCCCGTGACCACGCGCCAACGCGCACGATCACGGCAGAGCGACTCGATATTCTTGGTAATGAGCCGCGCGGCGTTGCGATCGATCTCAAACGTCGTGAGCGAGCGGGCCCCACGAGAGAGCATCTCTAACCCCAAGGCACCGGAGCCGCCAAAGGCGTCCAGCACACGAACCTCGTCCAGATCGAAGTCGAATGCCGACATGACCATAGATGCGCACGACTCGCGCACGCGATCAGTCGTGGGGCGGGTGACATCGCGACCACGGGGCTCCTCGATCTTACGACCGCGCCATTCGCCGCCGATGATTCTCATCCTCCGCTGACCTCCTTAAAGATATGTCGATAACGCATGGCGACCGCGTCGCGCAAGGGACGCGTCGCCACAGAGTCAAGGTTGCAAGCATACCGCAAGAGCTCGACCGCGTCCAAATGGGCCCATTCGATAAGGTCCTCATCGGCGTCCAGGTCCACAAAGCGCAGGGTCACACCGCCATGCTGGCGGTACCCTAGGATTTCGCCCTCGTGACGCAGGCGCAGGTCCATCTGGGCAAGCGTAAAACCATCCGAAGTTTTTTCGAGCGACTGGAGACGGTCTTGCGCCGCCGATGCGCCGCCGTTGCCCTTGGAGTGCGTCATGACCAGGCACGTACCCGACACGCTGCCACGGCCCACGCGACCGCGCAGCTGGTGCAGGGCAGCCAAACCAAAGCGCTCGCCGTTCTCGATGACCATAACGGTGGCGTTAGGCACGTCGACGCCCACCTCGACCACCGTAGTCGAGACGAGCACGTCGATCTCGCCACGCTTGAAGGCATCGATGACCCGATCCTTCTCCCCGGCTGGCATGCGGCCGTGAAGGCGCTCGATGGCAAGCCCCGGCAACGCCAGACGCAGGCGGTCGAGCTCGGTTGCCGTATCGTGCAGCGGCACGGGGACGGTTACGCGGCCCTCGTCGTCGCGGGCAATACCGGGCACGTCTTCCAGCTCATCGGCCGAGTCACTCGGCTCAACGAGCGGGCAAATCACGTAGGCCTGCTGACCCTTTTCATGCGCCTCACGGATGGCGCCATAGGCGAGGTCGCGGCTCGACTCGGTGAGCACGCGTGTCAACACGCCAGCGCCAGGGACGGGCCGATGACGGATGACGCTCGTATCCAGATCGCCGTAGACCGAAAGCGCCAGCGTACGCGGGATGGGCGTTGCCGTCATAACGAGCAGATCGGCACCGGGGCCCTTCGCGCGCAGAGCGTTGCGCTGGCCCACACCAAAGCGGTGCTGCTCATCGATGACCACGAGCGATAGATGCTTGAACGCAACGTTATCCGAAAGCACCGCGTGGGTGCCGAAGAGCACGTTAAGCTCGCCCGATTCCAGCTGTGCATGGATACGCTCGCGCTCTGCGGCCGGCGTGGCACCTGTCAGAAGCGCCCAGGACATGCCGGCCTGCGAGAGCAGAGGGCCGGTCTTATCGGCATATTGGCGCGCCAACACGCCCGTGGGCGCCATAACGCAGGCCTGCGTGCCGCTATCGGCAGCCACAGCCAGCGCGCAGGCGGCAACGGCGGTCTTGCCGGTACCGACATCGCCCAGCAGCAGACGGTTCATCACGCGCCCGCCATCGCACATATCGCGCAGGATATCCTGGAACGCGGCCTCCTGCTCGTCGCTCAGCGAAAACGGCAGGGCTTGCTTGAGCGCGGCCAGGTGCTCGCCCGCAGTGTGGGCATAGGGAACAACATCGACCAGACCGCCGTCGTTGCGCAGACGCAGCGCGAGCTGCAGGTACAGGCACTCCTCATAGGCCAAACGGCGGCGCGCAATGTCGCGCTCGGCCATACTCGAGGGAAAGTGAATCGAACGAAGCGCACGGGCACTGCTCATGAGCTTGCGCTTTGCACGCAGTGGTGCCGGGATGGGATCGAAGGGATTGCCGACGAGCTCAAGAGCACCGCTCACGATGCGACGCATCCATGCCTGGCTCACGCCGTCACTTACGTAGTGGACCGGCAAAATGGTACCCGCAGCACGACCGTCCTCAAGCTTTTCAAAGTGCGGCGAGGCCATCTGCTTAAAACCGTAGGCAAATTCAACCTTACCCATCACGGCCAGGCGGTCGCCCTGCTTAAGCTGCTGGGCAATCCAGGGCTGGCGGAAAAAGGCGACCTGCAGCACGCCCGTATCGTCAAGGAGTGAAACCTCGGTCACCTGCATACGCGGACGAGGCCGCTTTTGGACAATACGATCGACCGTGGCGATGATGGTGCACACGGCACCGATGGGCGCCATCTCGATGAACCAAGAACGGGTAAAGTCGAGGTATCGATGAGGGATATGGAGAAGG
>CABUZD010000205.1 GCA_902495945.1 uncultured Collinsella sp. | reverse complement strand
GATGGCTCTGCACGACAAGCACGTGCACCGCTGGTTCGCTACGGGCATCGCTGGCCTTTCCGTCGTGGCTGACTCCCTGTCCGCCATCAAGTACGCCAAGGTCCACCCCGTCCGTGACGAGAACGGCATCATCGTCGACTTCGAGACCGAGGGCGAGTTCCCCAAGTACGGTAACGACGACGACCGCGTCGACCAGATCGCTCACGACGTTGTGCACCAGTTCATGGAGTACATCCGCATGAACGACACCTACCGCAACTCCGTGCCCACGACCTCGGTTCTGACCATTACCTCCAACGTCGTGTACGGTAAGAAGACCGGCTCCACGCCCGACGGCCGCAAGGCTGGCCAGCCGTTCGCCCCGGGTGCTAACCCCATGCACAAGCGCGATAGCCATGGCGCCATCGCTTCGCTGTCTTCGGTTTCCAAGCTCCCGTTCCGCGATGCTCAGGACGGCATCTCCAATACCTTCTCCATCATCCCGAGTGCGCTCGGCAAGGAGGACCAGGTGTTCTTTGGCGATATCGACCTTGATCAGCTGGGCGAGTAACTATTGTTAGTGCTATACTAACAATAACGATTACTGATTAGTGCGCCGGTTTCGGCCGGCGCCTATTAATCGAAGGAGACACATTATGAAGGTTTCTGAAGTTTCCGAGACTCAGGCCGATAACCTGGTCCACATGCTCGACGCTTACGCCGAGAAGGGTGGCCACCACCTGAACATCAACGTCTTCAACCGTGAGACGCTGCTCGACGCTCAGGCTCACCCCGAGAAGTATCCGCAGCTGACCATCCGCGTTTCCGGCTATGCCGTGAACTTCCACACGCTCACCAAGGAGCAGCAGGACGAGGTCATTTCGCGTACCTTCCACGACAAGTTCTAAAGGGACTCAACTCCCACCGGAGACCCGGCAAGGCCTACGCACTTTGCCTCTCAAACGTCCTCGCCGCTTCGCGGCTGCGGAATGTTTGCGAGACAAAGTGCTCCCGGCCTTGCCGGGTCTCCTGCGTTGTCGCCCTTTAGGGAACCACGCTAAATCAAAATTGGTGTCCTCGGACATGCAAAGAGGCTCGCTGCGCACTTTGTGCGGCGAGCCTCTTTGCGTCCTGCGGAATGTTTTGGGAGGTAGCCCAAACAGCCCCGGCTGGGTCCTGTGTAGTTACCCTTTAGGCGGAACTCTCCTAATTATTTGGATGAGTCGTTTACTTACTTGTACTGTTACCGTCTTCCCGCTCTTGTTGGGGTATGCTTTGTTCGTATGTAAACGTATGACATGTTGATGGGGGAGGGTGCTATGGCTCGCGAGAGTGCTCGTTCTAAGGATACGGCTAAGCCTGGCATCAAGGAAGTTGCGGCGGTGGCGGGGGTTTCGCCTACTACGGTATCTCGTGTGCTTAATAATCGTGGCTATATTAGCCAAGAGACCCGCGATAAGGTCCATGCCGCGATGAAGCGCATCAACTATACGCCCAACGATATCGCTCGTGCCATGCTCAACGGTCGCCTGAATCTTATCGGTATGATCGTTCCCTTTGTGAGCAGCCCGTTCCATGCTCAGGTTGTGCAGGCGGTCGAGCGCACGTTAGCGGAAAACGGCTTTAAGATGTTGCTGTGCAACAGCGCCAATCGACCCGATCTTGAGCGTTCCTATATTGACATGCTCCGCCGCAATATGGTCGACGGCGTCATCGTCAACTCCCTCAATATCGGTGCCGAGGCGTATGCCGAGATGGGCTTGAGTCTGGTTGGTATCGACTGCGACCTTGGCGAAGCCTCTGTTCAGATTGCGAGCGACAGCTATAGCATCGGCGAACTTGCCACGCGTCGCCTGATCGATGACGGATGTTCACGCATCCTGTGCCTGCGCAGCAATAGCCGCATGCGCATGCCTGCCAATAAGCGTACCGATGCCTACCTCGATGTTGTTGAGCAGGCCGGTTTGCCCGCGCTTGTCCGTGAGGTTGAGTTCGTTAAGCCCGACGACGAAAAGGGCGCGGTCGTTGCGAAGATCCTCGATGAGAACCCCGATATTGACGGCATCTTTGCGGGAGACGATACGATGGCGGCCATCTGTCTCAACGTGATGAAGCAGCGCGGCTTGAGCGCTCCAGACGATATTAAGGTCGTGGGCGCGGATGGTGCTCGCCGAACTATGACGTTTATGCCTGACTTAACAACCGTACGTCAAGATATCGATCGCATCGGAGAGCTCGCGGCGCAATCCATCATTGCTCTTATTAACGGCGATAATCCCGAATCGAATATCAAGCTCCCCGTTGAACTCATTGAGGGCAAAACCGCGTAGTTCATCCCGTGCCAAAAGAATTCCTCAAACGCCTCTGATGACCGTTCACCGGCATATGTCAACCGTTTGCCGACGACTGGAACTGCGAAAAGACGTATTGGTGTGAAAACGTTTGACATATGAAAACGATTGACATATCTTGCCATTGTACCGAGTTAGTATGTCGTGGAAAGGAAGTCTCGGATGCACAAGGTGTATTACCAGCCTGAGGGAATTTGGGTAGGCGACATCATGCCGTACGGCGAGGACGGCACGTTCTATCTCTATCATCAGCGTGACACGCGTAACCCCGAACCTTTCGGAGAGCCGTTTGGCTGGGCACTCGCTACGACCAAGGATTTCGTCAACTACAAGGACTTTGGCGAGAGCCTTGAGCGCGGCGGCGACGAGGAAGTCGACCAGTACATT
>CABUZD010000204.1 GCA_902495945.1 uncultured Collinsella sp. | reverse complement strand
GTGACGATGTCGTAGTCGGACATCTCCACGCCGTAGCGTTCCTTGATCTTGGCTTCGCAGCTCGCAAAGTCAAGCGACTTGTACTCGGTTTTAAACTGATCGAGCATAGCGCGAATCACGCTATCGGCCGTCGGCGAATCACCCAACGAATAGGTCTTGGGGAACAAGAAACCCTCGAGCGAATCGTTGGCGGCGCCCTTAAGGAAGCTATAGTCGTCAACGTAGTTGGAGGCCTTGGCCTGGTTGAGGAAGTCTTCCTTAGAGATGCTGTCGTAGGCCTGGGCCACACGGTCGGCGACTTGATCGACCGTTAGGCCCTCAGGGATAGTCAGCGCATTGGAACCCGCGTTGGGGCCTTCCATGAGCTGCTGAACAACCTTGGTCGCATCCATGAGTGTGGTGAACGAATAATCACCAGGCTTGAGCGACATATCGGCGTTGAGCTTTTTCACCGCCGCATAATAATCCTTGGGATTTTCGACGATATGATTCTCGGAGAGAATCGAAGCGATGCTGTCACCCGAGGCACCATCGGGAATCGTGATAGTAACCTGCTGGCCTGCAACGACTTTCGCACCCTCACCGCCAAAGAAGCCCTTGACGGCTGGCACGACAAAGAAAACGATCGCGACAAGCGCAAGCACGGCAACAATGCCACCGATAATCATAGGCACCGGGGAGCTTTTCTTTTGAGCACCGCGACGAGCATGCGTGTTGTAGCTCGAGCGGGTCGCCGGAGCAACGCCATGCGAACCGCGAGCGTGATGCGAATGCGATTGGGGGGCCTGCGTTCGCTGGGTAGGTGCCTGCTGCTTAAAGCGGGTGCCGCCTGCAGGCTGGGCCGTACGAGCAGCGGGCTGCTGAGCCGCGTGAGAAGCCGAATGTTGAACCGAACGAGCAGAAGGCTGCTGACCCGTCCGTTGAACAGGTTGGGCCGAACGAGAGAAGGACTGCGCCGGGCGCGCGGCAGGCTGAGCTGCGCGCTGCGTCGGCTGTGCCGGACGCTGGCCAGGCTGGGCAGGGCGCGACGCCGGCTGCTGTGTACGATTCGGCTGGCGCGGATCGGAAGCACTAGGCATGCGAAACCTCCTCGTTTTTACGATCGAGCCACGTCTGCAAAAACAGGCTGGCGGCAATCATGTCGATCTTGCCCCTCATCTGCTTTTCGTTGAGCCCCTGCTCGCGCAGGATACGTTTGGCCTCTTGCGAGGACAGGCGCTCGTCCTCAAACTCCAGCGGAAGATCGAGCTCGTCGGCGATCTTTTGCGCCACAGCGGCAACGCGCTCGGCCTGGGGGCCGGGCTCGCCAGCCATGGTCAGGGGACGTCCGCTAACCAGGATGTCGGGCTCATAGTCCTCGACCAGGTAGCGGAACGTCTTGGCCATACCGGTGACCTCGGCGGCCGGGAGCACCTTGACGGGCATCGCCATCTTGCCATCACGGCTCGATACGGCGATGCCGATCCTAGTCTCCCCTATATCCAGCGCGAGCACGACCACAGCGACTACTTAGGCGCCGAGCGCGGTCTTGGCGACCGCGAGGGCATCGGCGATACCGGCAGCATTCTTGCCACCGGCCTGGGCCATGTTGGGACGGCCGCCACCACGACCGTCGACCAGGCCCGCAATCTGCTTAATCACGTTGCCGGCGTGGAAACCGGCCTTCACGGCGTCATCGGAGCCGGCGGCAAGCAGGGCCGGGGTGCCCTTCTCGGTCACGCTGGCAACGACACAGGCGACGGGGCCGGCGACCTTCTGGTGCACGGTATCCCAGACATTGCGCAGGTCAGCAGCCTCAAGACCCTGAAGCTCAGCCACGACGAGCTTGTAGCCGTCGAGCTCGACGGCACCCTCGATGGCGCTGGAGATGGCGTCGGAGGAGCCACCGGTCAGAGCCTTCTTGAGCTTATTGGACGTCTCGCGCAGCTCGGCCTGCAGGTTCTCCACGCGGGCGGGAACCTCGTCGACACGGCACTTGAGCGCAGCGGCAGCGTCGTCAACAAGCGCCAGACGGTCGGCCATGTAGTCGAGGGCGCCCTTAGAGGTCACGGCCTCGATACGGCGGACGTTCGAGCCCGTGGAGGACTCGGAGATAATCTTGAACAGGCCGATCTCGGCAGTGTTGGCAGCATGCGTACCACCGCAGAGCTCGCGGGAGAACGGCTGATCCTCGGCACCCACGGAGACGACGCGCACGACATCGCCATACTTCTCACCAAACAGGGCGACGGCGCCGGCTGCCTTAGCCTCATCGATGCCCATGACGCGGGTCACAACCGGCTTGGAAGCGAAGATCTGCTGGTTGACCAGGTCCTCGACAGCCTTGAGCTGCTCGGAGGAAAGGGCCTCAAAGTGCGTGAAGTCAAAGCGCAGGTGCTCGGGCGTCACCAGCGAGCCGGCCTGGGAGACGTGCTCGCCCAGAACCTGCTTAAGGGCAGCGTCGAGCAGGTGCGTGGCGGTGTGGTTGCGGCGCAGGAAGCCACGGCGCTCGGCGTCGAGAGTGGCGGTCACAGCGGCACCAGCAGAAAGCGTGCCCTCGGCAACGTGGGCGACGTGGGCATACAGGCCGTCGTGGTTCTTGGTATCGGAAACGGTCAGTGCAACGCCCTCGGCGGAAAGCTTGCCGGCGTCGCCCTGCTGGCCGCCCATCTCGGCGTAGAACGGGGTGCGGTCGAGCACGACCTCGACGTCCTCGCCGGCGGCAGCGGAATCAACAGACTCGCCGTT
>CABUZD010000203.1 GCA_902495945.1 uncultured Collinsella sp. | reverse complement strand
CCATTGCTGGCGATTGTCGTGGTGGTCGCAGTGCTCAACCTGTTTTCCGACCAGAGCGGGCGCATCCTGTGGCAGCTCTGCTTTCTGCAGATAAGCGAGGGCTCGCTGCGTTCTGCCGCCTTTATGGCGTGCCGCCTGACCCTGATGATGGCCGGCATGAGCGCCATTACGCTCACCACGCCCACGCTCGACCTCACCGCGGGCTTTGAGCGTCTGCTCGCACCGTTTGCGCGCGTGGGGCTCCCTGCGCATGAGCTCGGCATGATCATGGGTATCGCGTTGCGCTTTATGCCGCAGTTCGCCACCGAGATGAAGCAGACGGCGGACGCGCAGGCAAGCCGCGGCGCGCGCGTGACGTGCGGTCCGCTCGGCGGCGTGCGTATGCTCGGCAGTGTGGCGATTCCGCTGTTCACGGGCGTGTTCCGTCATGCCGAGACGCTTTCGGCCGCCATGGATGCCCGTTGCTATCATGGCGAGCAGGGCCGCACACGTTTGCATGCGCTTGCATTTGGCCGCAGCGATGCGTTGGCGGCGGTGGTGACGGCGTTGCTGCTCATCTGCGTCATCGTCATCAATCTTCAACTTGTTTAGGCGCGATTCGAGCGCAAGAAAGGGGTCCCTATGACCGACAACGACCGCACGGCTCAGCTTGAGCGCGCCTGTTCGTATCTCAGGCGCATTCCGGCGTGGTATCTGGCCACGACCGATGTGGCCGACGGGTATCAGCCTCGCGTGAGGCCGTTTTCATTTGCCATGGTCGATGACGGTAAGCTGTGGTTTTGCACATCGCGCGACAAGGATGTGTGGGCGGAGCTGAGTGCGAATCCCAAGTTTGAACTCTCGGGCTGGAAGCCGGGGGAGTGCTGGATCGTGTTGACCGGCGAGGCCGCACTTGAGGACGACGCAGTTGCGAGCGACAAGGTGCGTCAAGCGGGTTTTAAGCACATGGTGGGCATCGGCGAGGAACACGAGAGCGCCAACGACGGCCGCCTTGCGTTCTTCTCGGTCCGCAACATCGCCGCGCGGTTCTGCGATATCGACGGCAGCGAGGAGCGCCTGGAGCTCTAGCTCACACAAACCAGGCTCCCAAACTAGCTAGTACAGGAGGAAACGTGGACGGATTGAATACGGTTTTGGAGTATTTGACGTCGGTGCCGGCGTGGTATCTGGCGACAAGCGTGGACGGGCAGCCACATGTGCGTCCGTTCTCGTTTGCACAGATTCAGGACGGCAAGCTGTGGTTTGTGACGGCGCGCACCAAAGATGTGTGGCAAGAGCTTCTGCAAAACCAGCGCTTTGAGGCCACGAGTTGGTGGCCGGGCCATGGTTGGTTGATCCTGCGCGGGCGTGCGGGGCTGGAAGACCGGGCTTCGAGTGAAATGCGCGAGGCCGGTTGGAAGCATCTTGAGCGCCTGGGCGAGCACTATGAGGGGCCTAACGACCCCACGCTCGTCTTCTTTAGCGTCGAGGATCCCGAGGCTTTTATCTGCAATCACGACGAATGGGTGCCGGTCGAGCTCTAGCCAGCTGGCTCATCCTAACAACTTAGTTTTCGCATGGGCGGGCCCCGTGTTGCCCGGCACCGTAAGGAGTGCCGGTCAATACGGGGCCCGCTCCATTTGTCAATTCCTTCAAGCGAATGTGTCGGGAATGTTTCAATGCATGAATATGTAAACCATTTACGTGTTAATGCATCTTTTGGTGCTAAAGTTTCAACCCACTTCATAACGACAGCTGCGAAATGCGCATCGGTGCATAAATCGCAGACAAGGAGTCTGATATGTCTTTGAAGGTTGGAATCGTCGGCGCGGCTGGATATGCCGGAGCCGAGCTCATTCGCCTCGTGCTCGGTCATCCCGAGTTTGAACTTGTCGCCATTACGTCCAACGCCGATGCCGGCCAGCCGTTGTCTGCGGTGTACCCGAGCTTCACCGGCGTAAGCGATCTTGTCTTCACGACGCATGATGCCCCCAAGCTCAAGAACTGTGACGCGGTATTTTTGGCCGTGCCGCACACGGCTGCCATGGCTCAGGTGCCCGCCCTACTTGCCGCGGGAGTCTCCTGCATTGACCTCTCGGCCGACTATCGCCTGAGCGATCCGGCCACCTTTGAGGCCTGGTATGCCGCCGAGCACACGAGCCCCGAGTTGCTCAAGACCCGCGCCTTCGGTCTGCCCGAGCTGTTCTCCCAGGATTTGGAGACCGCTGCATCCGATCATGCCGACGGCAAACCCGTGCTGGTCGCCTGCGCCGGCTGCTATCCCACCGCAACGAGCCTTGCTGCCGCTCCTGCCGTGCGTGCGGGCTGGGTGGCCGAGAACGGTCCCGTGATTGTCGATGCCATCAGCGGTGTGACGGGTGCCGGCAAGTCCTGCAACGCTCGTACGCATTTTTGCAGCGCCGACGAGAACTTGGAGGCCTA
Organism: uncultured Collinsella sp.; assembly: GCA_902495945.1. Lineage (GTDB taxonomy): Bacteria > Actinomycetota > Coriobacteriia > Coriobacteriales > Coriobacteriaceae > Collinsella. Next base: position 310 of record CABUZD010000203.1, on the reverse strand, counting down.
CGGCGTGGGTAAGCATCGCCACACGCCCGAGATTGAGCAAATCCTTGGCCTGACCGATCGCGTCGTCTTTACCCCGCACCTGGCACCGCTCAAGCGTGGTCTGCTCTCCACGGTGACGATGCCGCTCGCGCCGCAGGCCATCGACTCCTTGGCTCTTGAGGACGTTGTCGACTATTACAAGCAGTTCTATGCCGGTCGCACCTTTGTGCGCGTGCTCGATACCGGCCAGCAGCCCAAGACGGCTTCGGTTGTCGGCACCAACGCCGCCCAGATTGGCCTCGCGCTCAACAAGCGCGCGGGCGTGCTGGTG
>CABUZD010000202.1 GCA_902495945.1 uncultured Collinsella sp. | reverse complement strand
GCAATACTCGTCCTTGAGCATCTCGTTGAGAATGGCTCGGTTCATCTCGGAGTCATCGACAATAAGCACCAAAGGCTTTTCGCTTTGGAAGGCTTCGATGGAATCGGCATCGGTCACGACCGTACCGGCTTTTGCCTTAGCGCGGCTCAATAACTGGACAGCGCGGCCAACTCCTTCATCGACCGTCTCGCCATGAATGCGAACACCGCCAACACATGCCGTCAAGCTCACGTACTCATGGCCCGGAACAATCGTGGCATGAACGGCATCGGACACCTGATGCAGGCGACGGGTGAAGTCATCGGAGGGAATATTGGGCATGACGACCACAAACTTGTCGCAGCCATAGCGTACAAGCTCGTCAGTCAAACGAATTCCGCTGCGTATGGCTGTCGCCACAGCACCGAGCGCAAGGTCGCCGGCATGACGGCCACACGTATCGTTGAAGACCCTAAAATCATCAAGGTCGATCACCGCAACGCCGGCATTCATGCGGGCGCTACGGAGCTTTTCCTCGTAATATCGGCGATTGCGCACACTCGTCAGCACGTCGGTGTAGACGAGGTCCTCTTCTGCAGCCTCTTGCTCATCGATCGGACGCACCATCAGCAGGACGTGAGGCTCGCCCTCGACCTTCAGAGGGCGCAGGCGAGCGCGATACTCGGTACCATCATTGAGCAGCTGCTCCGATACATCATCGGAACCTGCCAAGGCCTCAAGACTCGACTGACGCAGACAAGGGCAGCGATCGCCGGCGAGCAAGCAGTTAGGCTCGCTCTTAATCTGATCGGCCGACAACAAACGCACCACGGGGTAGGTCTTCGCGACGCGGGCGACCTCGGCGGCAGCCTCCTCGTCGGTTAGATTGACCTCGTGATTATTGAGCATATGGGGCCCTTCCTATCGTTACGCACGGCAACGGTGCATATCAATTGGTACAAGGGTAGTATCTAACAGCTGAAGGCAAACGCGCGATTATCGTTACATTTTTATGACCTGGCAAACGGCGGTAATGGAGCCGCGGGCGCGCGGTTATGGGCGCATTCGTTAACAATGACGAAACGCTAACAGCCCCTCTCCCCGCAGGTCATCGAGCGTGCTAACGCTCCAAGACATCGCGAACGGCGTTTGCCGCCGTAACGGGGCGATCGCGCAGACCGTTATGCGCGCCGGGAACCATTACGAGTGGACAGCCCAAAAGCTCAGCCGCCACCCTCGTACCAGCTTCGCGGGGCGTGCCGACCGAAAGCTCGCCCAAAAACACGGCCGACACCGCCTTTGACGCGCGGGCGTGCTCCCAGTCGGGAGCATATGTCATATTTGTTCCATATTCGTTCGCCATGAAGCAACGACCATTGCGCAGGGCATGTTTGGCTTCCGCTTCAGTCGTCCCGGGAGCCTCGGGGTCCAAGTCGCCGAGAGCTCCCAAGAAAAGCCGGAGCGCCCTTGAAACCTTTCCCGCCGCAATCATATCGAGCAAAATCGGAGCTGCGCCCATGCCGACGCCTTCGGCCGACACAGCCGGCTCATGCAGAATCGCACGGGCGACGAGATGGGGTTCGGCGCGAAGAAGCTCCAGCGCCACCAACGTACCGGCGCTATGCGCAAGCACATTTGTCGGAGCGCCAACGTGTTCGATCACGGCTTGCAGGTCGGCGGCCTGAGCGGCAAGATCATAGCTGCCGTCTGCCGCATCGCTGCTGCCACCGCAGCCGCGGCGGTCGTAGGCAATTACGCGGTAGTTGCGGCTGAGCTCACAAGCGATACCGTCGAAAAATGTGCCGTCGACACAAGCGCCGTGCACGCACACCAAGGCAGGAGCATCAGGCGACACATCTGGGCCGGCATAATCGCGACAGGCAATCGTGGTGCCCGCATTCTCGACCGTAAAATTCATGTTGTGCCCCCATCATCAATGCTCATCCAGTTGCACGTCAGCGCGGTTGGATGGACCCACATTGCCTTACACCTTGTTAACAGATTAACTGTACCCGACCCGAGGCTTTTCATGGCGCGGCATAATGGGCGACGTGAAAAAACGAAACTTGTAAAGCAAGAGCCCGCACCTTGCTTTGGAGCCGATGCTATGCTTAGGCACAATTGTCTTGAGGAGCATATGCCTATGTCTACGTTTTTGAATGCCAGCCCCATCTTTGGGCCCGTTCGCAGCCGTCGCCTTGGTCTCTCGCTCGGCGTCAACATGATGCCGGCCAGCGGCAAAATCTGCACGTTCGACTGCATTTACTGCGAAAATGGCCTCAACGCCGAGCGCCCCTGCCATGAGCCGTACAACACAGCTGCCGTGGTACTCGACGCGCTCGAGGCAAAGCTGCGCGAGATGGCAGCCGAGGGCGAGCTCCCCGATGTGATCACCTTCGCAGGAAACGGCGAGCCCACCGCCGCACCGGAGTTTCCCCAGGCGATTGCCGGCGCCGTCGCGCTGCGCGATCAGCTGGCCCCAAACTCCAAAATCGCCGTGCTCTCCAACGGTACGCGCGCCGACCGCCCCGAGGTGCACGACGCGCTCATGATGGTCGACGACAACATCCTCAAGCTCGATACCGTCGACCCGGCGTTTATCCAACTGCTCGACCAGCCCGTTGGCCCCTACGACGTCGAGCACCAGATCGAGACGTTCGCGAGCTTTGACGGTCATGTCATTATCCAGACGATCTTTTTGACCGGCGAGTATCAGGGCAAGCTCATCGACAACACCGGCGAGGAGTACGTCGGCCCTTGGCTCGCGGCGCTCGAGCG
>CABUZD010000201.1 GCA_902495945.1 uncultured Collinsella sp. | reverse complement strand
CTGAACATAAAGATCGGGAAGGTAAACAGGTTAGTCACCAGACGCCACTTTTGCGCGCAGTGAATGTGCTTGTACTCAAAGATAGTCGTGAGCAGCGCCAGGATAAAGAAGGTCTGATACATCATGGCGAAGGTCATAATGAGCGAAGCGGCGCACGCCTGCATCTCGACTTCGGTAGCCAAGAAACCATGCGAAAGGCCACCCACAATCAAGAACGTCGCATTAGCGAGCATCGAGATCAGCGATAGCAGCATACCCGGGGCGATCGTCATGAACATGTCGTAGGCGGCAAAGCGATGATAGCGGAACGTCGACTTGACCAGATGCTTGCCGTAGGTAAAGAACACCTGGTAAAAGCCCTTGGTCCAGCGCATACGCTGCTTCCAGGATGCCTTGAACGTCACGGGTTGCTCGTCAAAGAACTCCGCCGGCGCATAGCCAATGCGAATACCGTGAATAGCGCAGAACGTAGTGAACTGAATGTCCTCGGTCAGCGTGTGGAACTGCCAGCCGTGCATGCCCTCGATAACGCTTGACGAGATAAGGTAACCCGAACCCGAAACAGCGCAGGACGTCTTACAGATATTGCGCGCGTTGTTGAGGAAGCGCGCCTCGCGTAGATACCACGTGGCATTAGCAGCCGAGATCCACGAGCTGCCGAAGTTCTTGGAATTGCGATAGCTCGTGACCACATGGAAGCCCTGGTCAAAGGCATCGTTCATCTTGGACACGTAATCGCGGGAGATAACGTTGTCGGCATCGAAGATAAAGTAGCCCTCAAACGTGTCGGGATACTCGTTGAGAATGCGATCGAAACCAAAGTCCATGACCCAGCTCTTGCCCTTTCGGGCCAGGTCATTGCGCTCGTAAACAATGGCACCGGCCTCGCGTGCGAGCTGCGCGGTGTTGTCGGTGCAGGCGTCGGCAACGACAAAGACCTCGATAAGCTCGGACGGATAGTCCTGGTCCTTGATGGAGCGTACGAGATTGGCAATTACGGCTTCCTCGTTATGCGCCGCGATAAAAAAGGCATAGCGATGGAGTTTTTTGGCCTTGGGAGGCGCGACCTCGCCACGAAGAGCGCCAATGACAAAGAAGACCACCTGGTACAGAAAGCAGACCGTGAGCAGCGTGACGACAATCTGGTTGAAGATCACGATGGGTGTGTTGGTTTGTAAAAAGGCGAGCATGCAGGCTCCCAGCAACGTGTAACGTAAACAATCGTATATCTTACCGCAGGCTTACCGAGTTCAAGAAACCACCTAATACTGGCTAGGCTTCGAGAAGACCGAGCTGCGGAACGATTTCATCTCCAACGGCCGTGCGACCGAGCGAGCGCGGAGCCAGATCGTCGAGAACCGCAGCGAGATCCCACGGCAACTCGTCACGGCACTCAATGCGCTTCCCCGTTACGGGATGATCGAACGCAACGCGCCAAGAATGCAGGAACTGCCTGGTCAGGCCCTGATCGGCACGCGCATCGCACTTGCCGTAGAGCGGATCGCCCACGCAGGCGTGGTTGATATGGCGCATATGCACGCGAATCTGATGTGTGCGGCCCGTAAACAGGTGGCACTCAACGAGCGTATAGCCGTCGTCAAAACGCGTGGAATCAAAGCGCTCGAGGACCTTAAAGGTCGTAATGGCCTGACGGGCAAAGGGGTCATCCGAAACCGCCATCTTCACGCGGTCGCGCGTGGAACGGGCAATACCGGTGTTGATAGTGCCCTCGTCCATGGCGATGTGACCGTGAACGAGCGTGATATAGCGACGGTCGAGCGTGCGCGTGCGGATGAGATTCTGAAGCGCGCGCTGGGTGTCGTCGTCTTTTGCCGCGAGCATAAGGCCCGAGGTATCGCGATCCAGGCGATGCACGATGCCGGGGCGGTCCTCACCCTGCACAGTACCAAGATGATCGATGCCGCAGTGGTAGACCAGAGCGTTCGCAAGGGTGCCGCTCTCGTGGCCATGGGCGGGATGGCACACCAGGCCCCGCTGCTTGGAGAGCACGATAAGGTAGTCGTCCTCGTAGCGGATATCGAGGGGAATGGCCTCGGGAATCACGTCGGTCGGGTCGTGCGGCTCGGGCAAGTCGACCGAGATGCGATCGCCGGCGCGTACGGCGTACTTTTTAGAGAGACAAGTCTCACCGTTGACGGCAACGGCGCCTCCCTCGATCAGATGCGCGCAGGCAGAGCGCGTGGGACAGCCATCGTTGGCGCCCAAATAGGCGTCAAGACGCTGACCAGCGGAATCGTCGGCAACAAGAATATGGATGTCGGCCATTAATGCTCATTCCTTTCGCGAATCTTGCGGGCACGCTCCCCACGCTGCTTGGCTTTGCGCTTAGCGCGGGCCTCATCACGGGCATTGAGCTCGGCAGTCGCATCAACCTCGCGGGCCGCGGGACTCAAGAACATGTAGCCGAAGAGGGCGAGCACAACGCCCACGGTAATGCCGATATCGGCCACATTGAAGACGGGAAAGTCGATGAAGGTGGTGGCAATAAAATCGGTCACGAAGCCAAAGGCCAGACGGTCGATCGCGTTGCCAATGGCGCCGCCCGCGACCATAGCCATGCCCACAACCTCCAAGCGAGCAAGCTGGGGCGCGCGAAGCAAGTACACGGCAATGGCGACAATGACCGCAAGCGCCAGCAAAGCAAACGCAACGCCATGCCCCTCGCCCATGCTAAAGGCAGCACCGATATTGCGGACAAACAGGAAGTCGATCACACCGGGGATAACAGTCACATGCAAAGCGTCGCCCACGGCACGAACCGCAAGCTTGGTCAGCTG
>CABUZD010000200.1 GCA_902495945.1 uncultured Collinsella sp. | reverse complement strand
TGCGCACGATGGCGACAACCTTGGCGCCCTCGATCACATCGTTGTCATAGCCGTCGAACTCGGTCGCTGCGACCTTGTCGGAAAGCTCGACCCACACGTCGTTGAAGCTACCCCAGGCGTCGCCCTTGGCGTTAGCGCGGGCGCGGGCCTTCTGGTCCTCCATGCAGGCAGTGAAGCCGTCCATGTCGACGTCGTGGCCAGCGGTGCCGGCGATCTCGACGGTCAGGTCGATGGGGAAACCAAAGGTGTCGTGAAGCTTAAAGGCAACATCGCCCGGAAGCACAGCGCCCTCGGCAAGCGCGGCCAGGGCCTCGTCCAGGTAAACGCGGCCGTTGTCGAGCGTCGTGGAGAAGCGCTCCTCCTCGGAGGCAACGATACCCTTGACGAGCGCGACGTTCTTGAGCAGCTCGGGATAGGCCTCGCCCATTTGAGCGTTGACCTCGTCGATGAACTTGGTCAGGAAGGCGCCCTCGATGCCCAGCAGGCGACCGTGGAACACGGCACGGCGGAGCAGACGGCGAAGGACGTACTCGCGACCCTCGTTGCCGGGAAGGATGCCGTCCGAGATCATAAAGTCGACAGCACGGGAGTGGTCGGCGATGATGCGCAGAGAACGGCTGACACCGGAGTAATCCTCGGCGTTATAGGTCTTGCCGCTGATCTCCTCACCCAGCTTGATGAGGTGCTGCATCAGATCGCCATCATAATTGGCCGTCTTGTGCTGCATGATGGCGGCCATGCGCTCCAGACCCATGCCCGTATCGAGGTTGCGGTGCGGCAGCTCCGGCATGGAGCCGTCCTCCTGGCGGTCGTACTGGGTAAACACAAGGTTCCAGAACTCAAGGAAGCGGTCGCAGTCGCAGCCAGGCTTGCAGTCGGGGCTGCCGCAGCCGACCTCCTCGCCCATGTCAAAGTAGATCTCGGAGCACGGACCGCAGGGACCGGTGGGGCCAGCGGCCCAGAAGTTGTCGTCCTCGCCCAGGCGGGAGATGTGGTCCTCGGCAACGCCCAGAGAACGCCACACGTCGTGGGTCTCGTCGTCCTCGGTAAAGACGGTAAAGTACAGGCGGTCGAGCGGCAGCTTGAACTCCTTGGTGATGAGCTCAAAGGCCCAAGCGCAGGCCTGCTGCTTGGAGACGCCGCCAAAGGAAAAGTCGCCGAGCATCTCGAAGAAGGACAGGTGACGGCCGTCCTCGCCGATGCAATCGATGTCGTTGGTGCGGACGCACTTCTGGCAGGAGATCGCGCCGATCTCCTTCATGGTCTTCTTGCCCTGGTAGTACTCCTTAAACTGATTCATGCCGGCGTTGGCAAGCAGCAGCGAAGGGTCGTCGGGGACGAGGGACGAAGAAGGATAGAGCTTAAGACCGCGCTCCTCAAAGAAGTTGAGGAACTTGGAGCGAATCTCGGCCGTAGTCATTGACGGGTAGTCAGCACTCATAGAGGGAATCTCCTCGGTTTCACATCGAAACAGTTCAAACGTAACGATATTACCATCCCGCCGCGCCTGTGCAAAAAAGAGGGTCGCCAAACAGCGACCCTCCAGCGAAAGTGCACGTTATTTAGTACTGCGCGATCCTTTGAAAAAGGACTGCTGTATAATTGCATATAAGATTCACCCGGAAGGAGCGATCGATGAAAAGCAAACGATTTGTCCTGAATGCACTTCTGGTTGTAGCACTTTTAGCGCTCTTAGCCTTCTCATGCTGGTACGCAAACCAACCATCATTTGGATACGTATTGTATACAGTAATGTCCGGCGATAAGGCTTATTACACTCTACGCGCAATTGACGTTCTCTTTTTCTATGTAGCCGGCCCCTTATCAATCGCTTTGGTCGCGTTTCTTGTCATTTACAACTTCAAGAAACGTTAATAGAACCTATTTAGAATCCGAATCGTCCATGGAGCCGTCGATGCCGGTATTGGTATCGTCGTCCGAGTTGGAATCATCGTCTTTGGCGAAGGGGTTCTTGAAGAAGCCCGTGGCATCGGGTTGCAGGCCCGAGAGCTTAATCCAGGGATTATCGAGCTCGGGCTTGGGCATGGCCTTGGCCTCGGGCGCAGTCTCGTTACCGATGAGCTCGGACTCATAGATGAAGGTGTCGTCGCCGAGCGCGTCGTAGGCGGCGACCGGGTTGCCATCGGCATCGCGGTACGGCGTGCCCTTAACCACGGCTCCGTCATAGGCCACAAGCTGACGGCCGGTCTCATTCTCGAAGTAGTACACGAAGATGCCCTTGAGGGCCGCACAAAGCGGGATGGCAATAATCATGCCGATGGGCCCCATGAGTGCCGAACCAATAACGAGAGCCGTAAGGCTCATAATGGGATGCACCTGCACTGAGCTCTGCATGACCTTAGGCGAAATCACATTGTCGGTGACGTTTTGCGCGACCATCGTCACGATGAGCGTCCATAAAGCCAACATGGGGCTGAACATAAAGCCGAGTACCGTGGCGATTGCCGCGCTCACCCAGGGACCGACGACCGGAACCAAGTGCATGATGCCAGTGAAGATAGCCATGAGCGCCGCATACGGATGGCCGATAATCAGGAAGCCGATAAAGGCGAGGAAACCACCGCAGATGGACGTCACGACCATACCGCGCATGTAGCCGCCGACAGAGCGAGAAAGGATGGCGACCATAAAGCGGTACGAGGTCTCCTTCTCCTGACCGATGATGGTGCAAATCTCGTGATGCATGCGAGGGTAGTCGCAGGCCATCCAGTAGGCAAGCACCAGACCAAGGAAGATCACGAACAACTGCGAGGCCGTATTGGTGATGAGCGGGAACACACCGCGGCCG
>CABUZD010000199.1 GCA_902495945.1 uncultured Collinsella sp. | reverse complement strand
GTGCCGCCCCTATCGGGGCGGCACGCAAACTTCTTATCAGCTTTTCAGTAACGAGCACGCGACGACCCAAAGCGGGCCGGGAGGGCCGGACTACCTTCCCTCAACGCGACCCTGCGAAGCCGTGAGCGAGGAGGGAAGGTAATCCGGCCCTCCCGGCCCAGCTCACGCTAGCGCCACACGCTAGTAGTTCACCACCTGCTCTTCAAAGTACGCCTTGGGGTGGTTACACACCGGGCACACCTCGGGCGCCTCGGCACCAACGTGCAGGTGCCCGCAGTTCAGGCACTTCCACACCTTCACGCCCTCACGCTCAAACACTTCGCCCGACTCGATGCGCTCGACGAGTTTGTTGTAGCGCTCCTCGTGGGCCTTCTCGACGGCGGCGACGCCACGGAACTTCTCGGCGATCTCGACAAAGCCCTCCTCCTCGGCGGTCTTGGCGAACTCGTCGTACATCGTGGTCCACTCGTAGTTCTCGCCCGCGGCGGCGTCGCGCAGGTTGTCCAGAGTGCCCGGAACGGCGCCGTCGTGCAGATACTTAAACCACAGCTTGGCATGCTCGGACTCGTTGCCCGCCGTCTCGGCAAAGATATTCGAGATCTGAACGTAGCCGTCCTTTTTGGCCTTGGATGCATAGTAGCGATACTTGGTGTGTGCCTGGGACTCACCGGCAAAAGCAGTCTCGAGGTTCTTCTTGGTCTGAGAGTTCTCAAAATCCATAGGTGTACTTCCCTTCAACACGTGCCGCCCATAGGCTTTGAGCGACCTTGTCTTTAGGATGCCCTCAAGCCGCGAATTTAAACCTTACAATCCCGTTCTTCAGATTTGAGCGGGCTACACACTCAACCAACGATCGCCCTCGGAGCGGCAAAAGCCCTCGCGCTCCAGATCGGCAAGAATGCTTGCGACCAGCTCGCACTCGACCGGCCCGCGACCGGCTGCCGTCTCCATCTCGTTAACGCCCACCACGGCATCAGCAAGCGTTATCCCCGCAGGATGCCCATCGCGCGCTGCTAGCAGCATGCGCACAATGTGGGCGCGCTTTTGGCGACGCGAGCCCTCAAACTTTGATTGACGGCTATAGCCCGCCGAGCGCCTGGACGGATTGGGCAACGTCTTTTTTAGATATGCGCCGTAATCTAGCAACGCGTAATACCACGCGCGCGGCGTGTCGGCATCGTCTTGAGGCACGGCAAAGGGCGCAATCTCATCCGCCGCCGCACCAGGGGCCGCCGGACAGGCGGCTTGAATCAGCGGCACCAGCTCGCGATCGGGAACGGCCGGCACATCGGGAAAGAAATGATGCAAAAAGACCGTGCGCACATTGGTCTCTAGATACACGCCTGGAAGATCAAACGCAAACGAGCGGATGCCCTGCGCCGTTGCCGGGCCAATGCCGGGCAGAGCGACCAAGTCACGCGTCTCACGCGGAAACCCCCCGTCCCAGTCCTCTACAACGCGCTGAGCGGCCCCATGAAGCGCCAGAGCGCGTCGGTTGTAGCCCATGCCCTGCCAAGCGTCCAAAACATCGGAAGGCGCGGCCTGGGCAAGCGCCTGCACAGTCGGAAAACGATCGAGCCACACCGGCATGCGCGCCTCCACACGCGGCACCTGCGTTTGCTGCAGCATGACCTCAGAAAGCCAAATGATGTACGGATCGCGTGTGCGGCGCCACGGAAGGTCGCGATAACGCAGGACCCCTTCCGAACGAATCATCGAACGAAAGGGGTCCTGAATCATGGCTATGCTCCTTATGCGGCGCTATTCCTCCCGGTAAGCGCACGCGCAGGTGGCGTACTCGGGAAACGCTTCGCGGTCGGCGAACTTGGGATCGACGGCCGGGAACTGGCGGTGAGCGACGATGTCGCCGAGCGAAACGGAATCGAGGTAGTCGCGCATCAACGCCTGGGCTCCGGCCCACAGGGGATGATAGCAGCACGCGCCCATGCGCGCACAGTCACCATCGGGCGCGGTGCAATCGTTCATAACCATAGGACCCTGAACGGCCTCGACGACCTGGCGGATAGTGACGTCGTCCGGACTGACCTTGAGACGCATGCCACCGTGGACGCCACGCAGGCTCTCCACAATACCGGCCTGGACCAAACCGTGCTGAATCGAGCGGGCAAACGAATACGGGACATTGACCTCTTCGGCAGCGGTGCGAACAGAAAGCAAACGCTCCGGATCCTCGGCAAGCATCGCCAGCATGCGAAGGGCGTAATCAGTCTTCCTCGATATGTCCATTTTTCCCCTTTCAAGGAATACGAACAGCTCGAACGAGCTCCGGGGCCGAGCTTGTGTCGAGACGCTAAATGACCGCCAGGACATCCAAATGGTAAATCGGATATCCACTGAGTGCCGCGCTTGGAGCGAAATGCATCAGATGCGGCGCACAGTGCAATTTAGTATAACCTAACCCCCTGTCTCGTTGAACAGGTGTTGCGCAACAAAGCTGTTGTTCAGACAGATATACTTATTGGATTTTACTTGCGTTCCCGAAGGCGCGGGGATTCTGGGCGAAGATCCACCAGGGCGATCGTTCTATCGAAACAAAGTGCATCAAACGCAAAAAGCCACGTCCGAAGACGTGGCTTTAATTGCGTTGGCGGGAAGTACGGGGCTCGAACCCGCGACCTCCGACGTGACAGGCCGGCGCTCTAACCAAACTGAGCTAACTCCCCAGGCAGACGTTCGCGTTTGTTTCCGCTCGCGTGCGCTGCGGGGATTAGTATACACAGAAGTCTGTCCGGCGCGCAACAACTTTTTTGAAAAAATTTTTCGGTCCCTCCGGGAGGGTCTCCGGGGCCGGCG
>CABUZD010000198.1 GCA_902495945.1 uncultured Collinsella sp. | reverse complement strand
GTGACCTTGGCAGTATCGCCCAGCAGGTCGCCGGCAAGGCCGGTGGCGCTGGCGCCGGCACCCAGGACGGTGTGCTGCACGTTGACGCGCGCGCCCTCGTCCAGGAACAAGCCGGTGTCGTCGAGCGCGATCCAGCTATCGTCGAGCGTCTGTGTGCAGGTTACGTTGACGGTGGCGTACTCGTGGGCGCACACGCGTAGCACGGAGCCCACGACGCCTTGGCCGGCAACGGGGGAGTCCAGGGCTATGCACAGGTCGAGCGTTGCCTGCGGACGGGCGACGACATCGATGGCGGCGATGGCCGCGGCAGTGTCGACGCCACTCACGCGCACGGTAACCGTGGCGTGCTTGTATGCGGGCACATCGATGACGACGCGCTTGGTAGCGTGCTCGGCCAAGTAGGCGTAGGCAGCCTCACCCATGCCGGTCTCGAAGGCTTCAGCAGGGGAGAGCTCCTCCTCGAGCTTGATGGCACCGGCCTGGTAGATGGAGGTGGCGGGCACGTCAAGCTCGGTCTCGGGCGTGATGCGGGCGCGGTCGGCGGCATCGCCAGGGGCGGAGGCGCGGCGCTCGGGGAAGCGCTCGGCCATGGCGTCCATGGCGGCGTCGAACGCGTCTGCCACGCCAGCAAATTGCTCGTCCAAGCCCTCAACCTCAATGGTCTCGGCGGGAGCGGCAGCAAGCTCGTCCGAAAGCTCAAGCTTGGTCTGGTTCATACGCAGCCAACCCCAAGTGGCGGCAGGCATCGCATTAACCTGCTCGAGCGTGGTAGCAGCGGTGTTGGTTTCCTGTTTCATTATCCGATCGCTCCTTCCATCTCGAGCTTGATCAGGTTGTTCATCTCGACGGCGTACTCAAGCGGCAACTCCTTGGAGACCGGGTTGGCAAAGCCGTTGACGATCATGGTGCGGGCCTCTTCCTCCGAGATGCCGCGGCTCATCAGGTAGAACACCTTGTCGTCGCCGATGCGGCCGATGGTGGCCTCGTGGCCGATGTCGACATTCTTGGCGCGGATGTCCATGGCGGGGATGGTATCGGAGCGGCTCTGGTCGTCGAGCATCAGTGACTGGCAGCTCACGGTTGCCTTGGAACCCTCGGCCTTAGGCGTGGCCACGATGGAGCTGCGGAAGGTCTGGATGCCGCCACTCTTGGAGATGCCCTTGGTCTCGACGGTTGCCGAGGTGTCGGGCGCGTTGAGCACGACCTTGCAGCCGGTGTCGAGGTTCTGGCCGGCGCCGGCAAAGGTGATGCCGGTAAAGCTCGAGCGGGCGCGGCGGCCGTTGAGCACGCTCATGGGGTAGAGATAACCCACGTGGCTACCGAAGGAGCCGCTGATCCACTCGATGTCGCCGTCCTCGTCCACGCGCGCACGCTTGGTGTTGAGGTTGTACATGTTCTTGGACCAGTTTTCGATGGTCGAATAGCGCAGGTGCGCGCGCTTGCCCACAAAAAGCTCCACAGCGCCGGCGTGGAGGTTGGCCACGTTGTACTTGGGTGCGGAGCAGCCCTCGATAAAGTGCAGGTCGGCATCGTCCTCGACGATGATGAGCGTGTGCTCAAACTGGCCGGCGCCCTTGGCGTTGAGGCGGAAGTAGCTCTGCAGCGGAAAATCGAGCTTGGTGCCCTTGGGCACGTAGACAAACGAGCCGCCCGACCACACGGCACCGTGCATGGCTGCAAACTTGTGGTCGGTGGGCGGGATGAGCGTCATGAACTTCTCGTGGATGAGCGGCTCCCACTGCGGGTCGTGCAGGGCCTCCTCGATGCCGGAGTAGACGATGCCCATCTTGGACGCCGTGTCCTGCATGTTGTGGTAGACCAGCTCGGAGTCGTACTGCGCGCCGACGCCCGCCAGGTAGCTGCGCTCGGCCTCGGGGATGCCCAGGCGCTCAAAGGTGTCCTTGATGTCGTCGGGCACCGACTCCCAGTCGTGTTTTTGGTCGGTGTTGGGCTTGACGTAGGTGACGATGTTGTCCATGTCCAGGCCCTCGATGGAGGGACCCCACGTCGGGTCGGGAAAACGATTGAATATCTCGAGGGACTTTAAGCGCAGGTCGAGCATCCACTGCGGCTCGTCCTTCTTGGCGCTGATCTCGCGCACGATGTCGGGCGTGATGCCGGCGTCGAGACGCTCGAATCCCTCCTCGCCATAGGTGAAGTCGTAGAGGCTGCGGTCGATGTCCGCGACCTCGGTGCGGTTCTTGGTCATTGCGTCGCCCCTTTACGCCTGCTGCTCGGCAGCGGCGGCCTCGGCCTGGGCGCGCTGCTCGGCGGCCTCGCGCTCGAAGGTCTCAAAGCCGTTCTTGTCGATCCAGGGGATGAGCGAGGCGTCGTCCTCGCGCACAATGTGGCCCTTGACCATAACGTGGACGCGGTCGACATCCAGGTGCTCCAGGATGCGCGTGTTGTGTGTGATGATGAGCATGGAGCCGTCGCAGCTCTTGCGGTAGGCGTCCATGCCGTGGCTGACGGTGGACAGGGCGTCGACGTCCAGGCCGGAGTCGGTTTCGTCCAGGATGGCGAGCTTGGGCTGCAGCAGCAGGAGCTGGAGCATCTCGACCTTCTTCTTCTCGCCGCCCGAGAAGCCCACGCCCAGCTCGCGGTTGAGGTAGGCGGTGTCCATGTTGAGCTCGGCCGCGAGCTCCTTGACGCGACGGCGGAACTCCTTGCCCTTCATCTCCAGGCCGGGGCGGCCGGCGATGCTGGCGCGCAAAAAGCTCGACAGCGGCACGCCCGGGATCTCGACCGGAGCCTGGAAGCTCAGGAACAGGCCGGCGCGCGAACGCTTGTCGGTGGTGAGCTCGGTGATGTCTTGGCCGTCAAAGACGATGC
>CABUZD010000197.1 GCA_902495945.1 uncultured Collinsella sp. | reverse complement strand
GCCAACGGGCTGTTCCGGCGGCACCTGGGCAACATTGCACAGTTGGAATCGGGGCGCATCTTCTGCCGTCACGGTATTGACCATCTGCTCGATGTCGCTCGCATTATGTGGATCAAGAATCTCGAGGAACAGCTCGAATTTGACCGCGAGGTCATCTACGCCACGGCACTTCTTCACGATATCGGCAAAGATGAACAGTATGAATCGGGTATATCCCATGATGTTGCGAGCGAACGCGTCGCTGATGCGATTCTCGGCGGTATGCCCGATGACGTGGCGTTTGAGCCGGCCGATGCCGCAGCCATTAAGACGGCCATTCTGGGCCATCGAAAGCTGCGCGTGAACAGCCAACCGCTTGAGCGTCTGCTCTATGCAGCCGACAAAGCGTCGCGCGCCTGCTTTGCATGCCCCGCGCGCAATGCTTGCAACTGGAGCGATGATAAAAAGAACCTGTCGATTCGCGTGTAGTTAGTTGCGCGGTCGGGGTTCTAAACGAAGGAGACGATCGCGATGAGTAACAAGAAACTGCCCGAGAATGCAACCAAGACTGAGGGTGCTGAGCTCGCCCGTCGTGGTAGGGGTGAAATTTCTACTGCGACGGCGGTGCCTCACGTGAGCTATGACGATTTGCGCCATGCCGATCGTATTGTCATTGACGGCCTTGAGGTTTTTGCCAACCATGGCGTGTATCCCGAGGAGAACGCGCTGGGTCAGAAGTTCATCGTTTCTCTGGTGCTCTATGCCGACCTGCGCGCGGCGGGGGAGCACGATAACCTGGACGCCTCGATTGACTATGGCTCGGTGTGCCACGATGTTGATGGCTATCTGCGCGAGCATACGTTTAAACTCATCGAGGCGGCAGCCGAGGGGACAGCCCAGATGCTGCTGCGCCGCTATCCCTCGCTGCTTGGTGTGCGCATAAAGCTCGATAAGCCGTGGGCTCCTGTTGGCCTGCCCCTGGCAAGCTGCGGTGTCGAGATCGAGCGCGTGCGCTAACCGGTTCTAATACGTCTCTATGGGTGGCTGCTTGAGCCGCTGCGACAGAGCTCTATTGTTGGGGCAGTACGTGTCGAGCAGGGCGTGAAACCGCTGATTGTGGCTTGGCTCGAGTAAGTGGACGAGCTCGTGGGCGACAACCATGTCGAGGCATTCGACGGGGTAGGCGGCGAGCTCGCGCGCGATGCGAATAGCGCCGGATTTAGGTGTGTATGAGCCCCAACGCGTTTTCATGCTGCGTACGGAAATGCGGGCCACGGTGACGCCCATTGCGATTTCGTACGCGTGCACGATGTCGCGTAGCGCTGCGGTGACCTCGGTCGTATAAAGCTGGCTGATGTGGGCTTGGAGTTCGTCGGACGTTAGGCCGTCGAGGATTGCGCGCCGCTTGGCCTGTGGGCCTTCGTCCGATTCATCGGTACCCATAAAGCTTGCGAACGTGGCTTGTTTGGGCCGCGGTGCGGGGGGCTCAAAGTTGTGGTCGAGTGCGTCCTGAACGGTGATGGGTTTGCCCCAAAGCGCAATGATGGACGAGGGGCTGAGCGGCTTTCGCACCGTCGCCTGACGTTGCTCGCGCTGGGCAAGTCGGCTGATAATCCAGGCGCTGTTGCGCTTCACAAACGCTTCGATGCGCTCGCGGCTGGCGCCAAGTGGTGCGCTGGCGTGGACCTCGCCGCTCGATGTGACGCGTAGGTTGAAGTTCTTGACGCACTTTTTGGTAACGACGACGGGGATGGGCGTCCCATCCGGTCGGGATACGGAAATCGTAAACTGCTGCGTCAAAAGCGGTCCTTCAGATTGGGGACGGGCCGGCATGTCGACCGTTCGGCATGCCGGCCCGCTCAAGGGATGTGAAATTAATAACGCTCAAAGAAGGCAAGCGCGTTGTCGTTGCAGAGCTTCTGCATCACGGTCTTGCCAAAATGCTTGGAAAGCATGTTCTGGAACTCGGGCATCTTGCTGGCATCGGAGAGGAAAGCGGGCACCGTGGCACCGTCCCAGTCGCCGCCGAGCGCGATGACGTCCTCGCCGCCCAGGTCGAGCCAGTGCTCGATATGTGCCGCCAGCTGGTCGAAGGTGACGTCTGCGGCGGTCTTGTCGGTTGCGTCGTTGGAAAGGAACTCGCTGCAGTAGTTGAGGCCGACGATGCCACCCATGTCGCGAATGGTGCGGAATTGGTCGTCGGTGAGGTTGCGCTTAACGCCGCAAACTGCACGAGAGTTGGAGTGGCTGGCGACGAAGGGGCGCGTGGCGTGGGTGACAACCTCGTCAAAGCACTCGTCGTTGAGGTGGGAGACGTCGAGTACCATGCCGGCGTGCTCCATCTGCGTAAGCGCCTCGATGCCGGCGGCGGTGAGGCCGGCGTGGGTGTCGTGGCCGCTCGCGAGCGGTCCCTGCGCGTTCCAGCTGAGTGATGACATGAGTACGCCCAAGCTCTTGAGCACCTCGATCAGCGCGGGGTCCTCGGCAAAGAACGTGGCGTTTTCGATGGTGTGGATGCAGGCGACCTTGCCGTCTTTGAGCGCAGGGCGAATGTCTGCCGCGCTGCGTACGTTGACCATGCGGTCGTGGTTGAGCATGGCCTGGCCGCTCATATGCGCCATGATTTGCGCCTGGAAGCGTGCGGCGTGGGCGGTGGGAATCTCGTCGGGGACAAACGTGGCGAAGCACTGTGCCCACGGCGTGTTGCCGATCTTTGCGAGCGAGATGGCGCAGGCGTTGCCCTCGATGAGGTCGAAATCTTGCGGATGCGTTTCGTCGCCGGGGAAATAACCGTCGGTGCCGGCGGTAAAGCGCAGGTCGAGATCGAGCGTGGCCCAGCCGATTCGGTCGGCGGTG
>CABUZD010000196.1 GCA_902495945.1 uncultured Collinsella sp. | reverse complement strand
TTTCATCGCGACCCCTTCCACGGACAACCAATCACGTTCGCTCGGTATTGTCCCACGCCTCCCCCGCAAACGAAACTAGTCGTTGGGGACGTTCTTAAATGACTAGTCAAACAAGAACGTCCCCAATGACTAGTCGTTTAAGAACGTCCCCAATGACTGCCGGGCGGGACCGTTTAGCGGTGCAGCTGCCGACTGGGAAGGCTGAGCTGGTATCCTTATGCGGTAATGTCTCGATTCGTTAGGATTGCATGTGAGAGCTTCCGCTGTCCTTCGTTCAGTTATATATCGCACCCTGGCCGTCGCGCTTGCCGCGCTCGCCATACTGGGCACCATCATGCCCGCCCCCGCCTATGCCGCCAATACCGATCAGCAGGTCAAAACGGTCCGCGTTGGTTGGCTTGTCAACAACGAGGGCTTCCAGGACGGCACCCCCGGCGAGCGTCTCTCGGGATGGGGTTACGAGTACCTCCAGACCCTCTCGTACTACACACCCGGCTGGCAGTACGAATACGTCTCCGGCACCTTCACCGAGCTTATGGAGAAGCTCGAAGCCGGCGAGATTGACCTCATGCCAAACATCTCCTACTCCGAGGAACGCGCCCAAAAGCTGCTCTTTTCCTCGAACCCCGAGGGCACCGAGCGCTACTACATCTATGCCAGGCCCGAGCGCGACGATCTGGCCAAGGGTGACCCCCGAGCGCTCCAAGGCCTTACCATCGGCTGCAACCCCGGCGTTATGCAAACCTTCGTTGGCCAGCAATGGCTCGCCAACGAAGGAATCGCCTGCACATACAAGGAGTATGACGGAAACTCCGTTCTCTTTGACGCGCTGGCAAACGGCGAGGTCGATGCCGTCATCATGAACGACACGACCTCGTCGCCCAGTGCCTCCCCCATGTTCTACATTGGGTCGAGCGACTACTATTTTGCCGTCCCCAAAAGCCGCCCCGACCTGATGGACGACATCAATGCCGCCATGACAGCAATCGCCCGCGTCAACCCACGCTATAACGACGAAGTCAAATCTCACTACTCGGCCCAAAACAGCGGTTCATCATCGCTCAACGGCCCCGAATGTTCCTGGCTCAAAGCAAACAACAACACCATCACGCTCGGCTACATTACGGGCAAACTCCCCTACTGCAACGAAGACGAAGACGGCAAAATGGAAGGCTCGCTCGCATCGCTTGCGACGACGCTACACGATAAATTTGGCATTACGGTCAAAACCGTCGCCTTTGATAGCTACAAGATGATGTCAAAGGCCCTGTCAGAGGGAAGCATAGACGTTGCGCTGCCGGCATACCGAGATTACTGGTTTGCCGAGCAATCAGGCGTTGTGCAGTCGGTATCGTTGGGGACCATGTCCCTCACCGCCATCCACACCGGCAGTAACCTGAAAAAAGACCTTCAGAACATCGCCTGTACCAAATCATCGTTTGTCAACCGAAATGCACTTGAAAGTCTATTCCCCACAGCGACCGTAACCGAATACCAATCCGACGATGAAGCGTTCGACGCCCTCAGGAAGGGAACGGCGCGCTGCATCGTCGCTCCCAGTTCACGCGTAAAAACCATCGGTGACCGTTATGATCTCGAGGACTGCGAGACGGTCGAGCTCCCTGACACCTGTGACCTCGCGTGCTTGATGTCGCGCGGCAAGCCCGAACTGCTGGGAATCATCAACAAGGGCATCATCAATGCCGGAGAATCGCTCTCCGCAAGTAATTACTCCTCCACGTCGTACACGGCCCAGGAATCCAACACGCTTCAATTCCTTTATCGCAACCGCACCGCCATTGCAGCTACCCTCATCGGTATGTTGTCGGTCGGCATCGTCCTGCTCATCTGGGCGCTCGTGCGCGCTCGAACCGAGCGCAAAAAAGCCGATGCTGCCAACGCCGCTAAGACGGCATTCCTCACGCGCATGAGCCACGACATCCGTACGCCGCTCAACGGTATCCTGGGCCTTATCGAAATTGAAGAATTGAAGGAAGGCGATATGCAAGTCGCCCGCGAGAGCCGTGCCAAGGCGCGCGTTGCCGCCAATCACCTGCTCTCGCTGATCAACGACATCCTCGAGATGGAAAAAATCGAAGACCGCAAGCTAACACTGGAACATGCGCCTTTTAACCTCAAAGAGCTTTGTGACGATACGCTGGTGCTGTGCAAGCTCCGCGCGTCCAGTAACGGCATCACAATGCAGGACAATAGTCTGCCGTACGCCACGGGGCCATACGTAATCGGCAGTCCCACCCATATCCGACAGGTCATGATCAACCTGTTAGACAACAGCATTAAGTACAACAAGCACGGCGGCTCCGTCACCTTTAGTTCACAGACCAAGCCACTCGATAACGGGCGCGCGCTCTTTTGCTTTAGCGTTTCGGATACCGGCATTGGCATGGCTCCCGAGTTTTTAAAGCATATCTATGAGCCGTTTGCCCAAGAAGGTGACGATGCGCGCAGCAAGTTCCAAGGAACCGGCATGGGCATGCCAATCGTCAAGTCGCTTATTGAACTGATGGGCGGCACCATCGAAGTCACCAGCGAACTCCATGTGGGCACCACGTTCTACGTGGAAATTCCGCTCGATATCGACAAGAACCCCCGGGCGCGGGCGAATACGGTCGAGAGGGCGCTCGACTGCTCGCTCGCCGACATGAACGTGCTGCTCGCCGAAGACAACGAATTGAATGCCGAGATTGCCCAGACGCTGCTAGAATCCGAGGGCGTCGTGGTCACCCGCGCCGTCAACGGCAACGAAGTCGTCGATCTGTACCTGTCTCATCCCGCCGGCAGCTTCGATGCGATCCTGATGGACATTATGATGCCGGACATGGACGGTTACGAGGCAAC
>CABUZD010000195.1 GCA_902495945.1 uncultured Collinsella sp. | reverse complement strand
TCGGCGATTACGTTGCCGGCCCGAACCACACGCTGCCGACCGGCGGCACGGCCATGTTCTCCAATCCGCTTTCGGTGGAGGAGTTCGTCAAGCGCTCGAGTGTTATCTGCTATACACCCGAGGGCCTGCTCTCAGACGCTCCCGCGACGCAGCGCCTGGCCGAGGCCGAGGGCCTGTGGGCGCACGCGCTTTCGGCCGCTCTCCGTCGCCGCGTGTTGGAGCAGGGCGAGGATGCCGTGAGTGCCGAGTCTCTGGCCGCGGCCGACCTGACCGAGGTCGCCTGGCCGGGTGATACGACCGCGACGGTCACCGAGGGCGTGGACCTGGCGGCGGCTGCGGGCGCGGATGGCGCTCCGACCGGCAAGGAGGCCTAATATGGCCGAGCTGACGCCTCGCATGAAGGAGCTTGTTCAGCCCTATCTGGCTGGTATTGAGCCCTATGATCCCAACTTTACGCCTACGCGCATCAATCTTTCGGCCAACGAGAACACCTATCCCGTGCCGGCCGGCGTGCGCGAAGCGGTCGACGCCGCCCTGGCTGCTACACCGCTCAACCGCTATCCCGATCCCATGTCTTGTGACCTGCGCGACGAGCTTGCCGCTTGGCATGGTGTGGCGCGCGAGAATGTCTGCGTGGGAAACGGTGGCGACGAGCTGCTCTATAACTACCTGCTGGCGTTTGGCGGCGCGGGACGGACCCTGCTCAACTGCCCGCCGTGCTTTAGCGAGTACGCGTTCTTTGCGTCGCTCTGCCAGACCGAGGTGCGCGACGTGTGGCGCGACCCCGCGACCTTTGAGCTCGACCAGGCAGCCGTGCTCGCGGCGGCACCCGAGTGCAACCTGGCGATCGTGACCTCGCCCAATAACCCCACGGGCGACGTGGCGCCGCTCGACTTTGTCGCGGCCCTGTGCGATGCGTGCTCCGGCATGGTCATGGTCGACGAGGCCTACGTTGAGTTTGCGGACGATTCGTTTGGCGCGGCTACCACGGCGCAGGGGCTTATCGCCGAGCATCCCAACCTGGTGATTCTGCATACGCTGTCCAAGGCGTTTGGCGCTGCCGGCACGCGTCTGGGCTATGTGATCGCGGCGCCCGAGGTCATCGATGTGTTTGCGGCGATTCGCCAAATCTACTCGGTTAGCGTGCTGAGCCAGGCCGCCGCGCTTGCCTGCGTGCGTGCCCGCGATGCGTACGCGCCCGTAGTGGCACAGGTTGCATCCGAGCGCGAGCGCGAGCTGTGCGCCCTGCGCGCAATGGTTGCCGAGGGTCTGCCCGTGGAGGCGTGGCCGAGCGCGGCGAACTTTGTGCTCGTGCGCACGCCGCATGCCACGCACGTGCGCGAGCGCCTGCGCGACGAGTACTCGATTTTGGTGCGCGACTTTAGCTACGCGCCGGGGCTCGCGGACTGCCTGCGCATTACCGTGGGCACCCCGCAGGAAAACAACGAGGTGCTGGCCGCGTTTGCCGCGCTGGTGAAGGAGGAGATGTAGATGGACCGCTATGCCGAGGTGACCCGCAAGACGGGCGAGACCGACATTGTCGTAAAGCTCGACCTGGACGGAAGCGGCGTGTGCGATATCTCGACCGGCGTGCCGTTTTTCGACCACATGCTCAACGCTTTTGGCCGCCATGGTCTGTTCGATCTGACGGTGCACGCGGTGGGCGACGTGGAGGTCGATGCGCACCACACCGTCGAGGACACGGGTATCGTGCTGGGCGAGGC
Source organism: uncultured Collinsella sp. (assembly GCA_902495945.1). Classification (GTDB taxonomy): domain Bacteria; phylum Actinomycetota; class Coriobacteriia; order Coriobacteriales; family Coriobacteriaceae; genus Collinsella. The sequence continues at coordinate 1,157 of CABUZD010000195.1, read as the reverse complement.
GTTTTGCCAAGCGCTGGGCGACAAGGCGGGCATTACGCGCTTTGCCGACGCGGCGATTGCCATGGACGAGACGCTCGTGATGGCCGCCGTTGATATTTCGGGCCGCGGGCAGGCCTACTGCGAGCTGCCCGTGCCGACCGAGCGCGTGGGCGGCTTCGATACCGAGCTGGCCGTCGAGTTCTTCTACGCCTTTGCGCGCGACGCCAAGCTCACGCTGCACGTGCGCGAGCTGGCGGGCGGCAACTCGCATCACATTATCGAGGCCGCCTTTAAGGCCGTGGGCCGCACGATGCGCCACGCCTGCGAGCTCGATCCCCGCGTGCAGGGCATCCCCAGCACCAAGGGCTCACTGTAACCTGCCAAAAAGGGACAGGTTTTGAATGGGAAAAGGGAGGGTCGCGTGGGCGAACCGAAGGTCGTGGTGGTCGACTACCACAAGGGCAACTTGTCGAGCGTTGTGCGCGGGCTTGCGCGCGCCGGTGCCGCCGCCTGCACATCGGACGATCCGGAGCAGATCCGCAACGCCAACGGCCTGGTCATCCCGGGCGTGGGCGCGTTCTATGACGCGATTGTCTTTATGCGCCAGAGCGGCGAGGCGGACGCGGTGCTCGACGCCGTTGCCGCCGGAACTCCGTTGCTCGGCATCTGCCTGGGCCTTCAGTTGTTTTTTGAGCGCGGCAACGAGGGCGTTCCTGCGAGCGAGAGCGCGGTCGCCGACGGCAACGCCTCCGAGCGGGCCGGCGCCCTCTGGGTCGATGGCCTGGGTATTATGCGCGGTTCGTGCACGCGCCTGGAGTCGAGCCGCCTGAAGGTGCCGCACGTGGGCTGGGACCAGGTGCACATGACGCCCGCCGGTGCGGCCGATCCGCTGCTTACTGGTTTTGCCGAGGGTGCCAACATGTACTTCACCCACAGCTACGCGGTGGCCGACGATTCCGATGCCGCCGATGTGCTGGCGCGCACGCACTATACGCGGAGCTTCCCGTGCATCGTGCGCCATGGCAACGTGTGGGGTTGCCAGTTCCATCCCGAGAAATCCTCCGCGCTGGGTCAGCGCATCCTTAAGAACTTCGTCAACATCGTCGAGGAGGCCGGCCGATGATCCTGTTTCCCGCAATCGATCTGATCGGCGGCAAGGTCGTGCGCCTGGAGCGCGG
>CABUZD010000194.1 GCA_902495945.1 uncultured Collinsella sp. | reverse complement strand
GCGAGATCTACATCGTAGAGGGCGACTCGGCAGCAGGCGCCATTCGCACCTCGCGCGATGCCGAGTTCCAGGGCGTCATGCCCGTCCGCGGTAAGATCCTCAACTGCCTGAAGGAGGACTATCCGCGCATCTTTAAGTCCGACATCATCATGGACCTCATGCGCGTGCTGGGCTGCGGCGTGGAGATCAAGGACAAGCGCATCAAGAACCTTGGCGCCTTTGACCTGGACAACCTCAACTGGAACAAGGTCATTATCTGTACGGATGCCGACGTCGACGGTTATCACATCCGCACGCTCGTGCTCACCATGCTCTATCGCCTGGTGCCCACGCTTATCGACGAGGGTTACGTGTATATCGCCGAGTCGCCGCTCTACGAGATCAACTGCAAAGAAAAGACCTACTTTGCCTACACCGAGCTCGAGAAGAACGGCATCCTCAAAGAGATCGGCGACCAAAAGTGCTCGATCAACCGCTCCAAGGGTCTTGGTGAGAACGATCCGGACATGATGTGGCTCACCACCATGAATCCCGAGACGCGTCGCCTGATCAAGGTGGAGCCCGAGGACGTCACCAAGATGGAAACCATGTTCAACCTGTTGCTGGGCAACGACGAGGCAGGCCGCAAGCGCCATATCTCCGAGCACGGCAAGGAATACCTGGACCAACTGGACCTGCAATAGCAGCAAATCGATAACGACGGCCCATAAGAAGTTCAAGAGGATATCGTGGCAAAGAAGAAAACGAAGAACCAGCCAAAGAAAAAGCAGGTCAACGCCGAAAACGTCATCGGCCTGCACTCCGAGGTCACCGACCAGCCGATCACGCAGACGCTCGAGGTCAACTACATGCCCTACGCCATGAGCGTCAACGTCTCGCGTGCGTTCCCCGAGATCGACGGCTTTAAGCCCTCGCACCGCAAGCTGCTCTACACCATGTACAAGATGGGTCTGCTCAAGGGCGAGCGCCAGAAGAGCGCCAACATCGTGGGCCAGACCATGAAGCTCAACCCGCACGGCGATGCCGCGATCTACGAGACAATGGTGCGCCTGGCCACCGGCAACGAGGCGCTGCTCGCCCCCTTCGTTGAGTCGAAGGGCAACTTTGGCAAGTACTATTCGGGCGACCTGAGCTACGCCGCCTCGCGTTATACCGAAGCCAAGCTCTCCCCCATCAGTGCCGAGATCTTCAAGGACATCGACAAGGACCCGGTCGACTTCGTCGACAGCTACGACGGCGCCATGAAGGAGCCGCGTCTGCTGCCCACCACGTTCCCTAACATCCTCGTCTCGGCCAACAAGGGCATCGGCGTCGCCATGGCTTCTGACATCTGCGGTTTCAACCTCAATGAGGTCTGCACTGCCACGATGCACTACCTCAAGGATCCCGACTGCGACCTGCTCGAATATATGCCCATGCCCGACTTCTCGACCGGCGGCGAGATTATCTACCGCCGCGAGGAGATGGAGAAGATCGTCGAGACCGGCCTGGGCAGCTTCCAGATTCGCTCCCGCTGGCGCTGGATTCCCGAAGAGCGCATCATCGAGGTCTACGAGATCCCCTACACCACCAAGACCGATGTCATCATCGAGCGCATCGTCAAGCTCTCCAAGGAGGGCAAGGTCAAGGAGATCGCCGACATCCGCGACGAGACCGACCTTTCGGGTCTGCGCATCGCTATCGACCTTAAGCGCGGCGTCGACCCCGACAAGCTCATGGCCAAGCTCTATCGCTCGACCACGCTGCAGGATTCGATCTCGTGCAACTTTAACGTACTGGTCGACGGCTACCCCCGCGTTATGGGCGTGCGCCAGATCCTGCACGAGTGGGTCAAGTGGCGTATTGAGTCCACGCGTCGCCGCATTAACTTTGACCTGGGCAAAAAGTCCGAGCGCCTGCACCTGCTGCACGGCCTCGAGGCGATCTTGCTCGATATCGACAAGGCCATCGCCATCATCCGCGGCACCAAGCTCGAAGCCGAGGTCGTGCCCAACCTTATGAAGGGTTTCGACATCGACGAGACCCAGGCCGAGTTTGTTGCCGAGCTCAAGCTCCGCAACATCAACGAGGAGTACATCCTCAACCGCACAAAGGACATTGCCAAGCTTGAGGGCGAGATTGCCGAGCTTGAGGAGATCCTCTCCAGCGAGGAGAACATCAAGAAGGTCATCAGCGACGAGCTGGCCGCGGTCAACAAGAAGTACGTGATGCCGCGCCGCACGGGCAGGATCGAGCCCCATGAGGTTATCGAGGTAAGCTTGGAGCCCGAGGTCGAGGAGTACCCGGTCACCATCATGCTCTCGCGCGACGGCTACCTTAAGAAGATGACGGACCGTGTGCTCAAGAAAGCGACCACGCTCAAGTACAAGGACGGCGACAAACCCTTTATCGAGTTCCTGTCCTCCAACACCCACGAGCTGCTGGTCTTTACCAACAAGAGCCAGGTATACAAGTGCAAGGTTGCGGCGTTTGAGGACACCAAGTCGGCCCAGCTGGGCTCGTACCTGCCGACTGATCTTGAGATGGAACCCGACGAGAGCGTCATCTGGGTCATCGACCCCGAGGACTACAAGGCCGACGTGCTGTTTGTCTTTGAGAACGGCCGCGTGGTGCGCGTCGCACTTGCCGGATACGTCACCAAGACCAACCGCAAGCGCCTCAAGAACGCCATCTACGGCGGCAGCAAACTGCTGCATGCGCAGGTGCTTAAGGAGGACCGCGACCTCGCGCTGGTCTCGAGCGACTACCGCCTGATGAACTTCAACACGTCGTTGCTCAAGACCAAGACGACCACCAACACGCAGGGCGTCCAGGCCTTTACGGCTAAGAAGGGCCGCTCGGTCACCACCGTCGGCACAACCGAGGAGATTCTTGGCGACGGCGTCT
>CABUZD010000193.1 GCA_902495945.1 uncultured Collinsella sp. | reverse complement strand
CCTCGCGTCGCACCAAGGCACTCGAGGTGGCGCTCTGGACGCCTACGGGCTCTTTCCCGCGCTCGCAAGTCTCGCGCGTGTTGGCAGACGCCGCGCACCCCACAAGTGTCGTACGCGTGATGAGCAAGGGCGAAAAGAAGGCCCGCCGTGTTTCCAAGGTCGAAATGCTCGCCGGAGAGGGCTCATGGACCGAGAATATCGCCGAGGGTCAGATGCGCTTGTCTGCCCCGTCTTTTTTCCAGGTCAACACCAAGGGTGCCGAGATTTTGATCGAGCTTGTCATGGAAACGCTCGATCCGCAGGAAGACGAGCTTGCCGTGGACCTGTACTGCGGTGCCGGCACCTTTACCCTGCCGCTCGCCCGCCGCTGCGACTTTGTCGCCGCCGTCGAGGCCTACGGCCCCGCCGTGCGCGACCTGCGCCGTAACCTGGAGATCAACAAGCTTGATAACGTCGACGTCATTGGCGGAGACGCGGTGCGCGAGTTCCCCGACCAGGATGCCGACGTCTTGGTGGTCGACCCGCCGCGCGCAGGCCTCGCCCCCGAAGCGATCGACCTTATCGCCAGCACGAGTGCCCACGATGTCGCCTACGTGAGCTGCGACCCGGCCACCCTGGCGCGCGATCTCAAACGCTTTGTCGAAGAAGGCACCTTCTCCCCCGTAAAGATCACGCCAGTCGACCTGTTCCCACAAACCTTCCACTGCGAGACCGTCGTCCACCTTAGGCGCAACTAGCCACTTAATCATTGCTCAGAAAAATCATTGGGAAATCGAGCGTGGCAAGCGGAGGTCTTCGGGGTATAAGACGGCTAATTGTATGCCGCCTATGAAAGGAACCCTCATGCCCAGCGTTGCCGTTCTCGCCGCCGATGGCTTTGAAACTATTGAATGCTTGACCATGGTCGATGTCATGCGTCGCGGCGGCGTGCGTGCCACGCTCGTCTCGATTATGCCCACGCGTGAGGTCGTAAGCTCGCTGCAGATCCCCGTGACCTGCGATGCGCTCTTTGATGAGATCAACTTTGACGAGTACGACTGCGTCGTGCTGCCCGGCGGCCTGCCCGGTGCCACCAACCTGCGCGCCGATCAGCGTGTCTGCGACGTGGTCTGCGAGTTCGCCGCGACCAAGCACGTCGCCGCCATCTGCGCCGCCCCGTTTATCCTGGGCGAGCTCGACCTACTCGAGGGGCGCCACGCCACGTGCTTCCCTGGCTTTGAGAAAAGCTTCCCCGAAGGCGCCTATACTGGCGAGAAGGTCACGCAAGACGGCAACATCATCACTGCCAGCGGCATGGCACAGTCACTCCCCTTTGCATTGGAGCTGCTGCGCACGCTCGCCGGCGACAAGGCCGTCGAGAAGGTCGCCGAGGGCATCCAACTATGATTTTGGCTTCCCAATCGCCGCGCCGCATAGAGCTGATGCGCGAGGCAGGCTACAACATTCGCGTGATTCCCGCGGATATCGACGAAACGCCCTTTGATGGCGAGCCCCCGCTCACGCTTGTCGAGCGCTTGGCACGCGCCAAGGCGGCTGCCGTTGCTGCCGAGTATGCCGAGCCCAATGAGTTGACCGTCGCGGCCGACACCATCGTCACCTTCGACGGCAAGATTTTGGGCAAGCCGGCAACCGAGGACGAGGCGCGCACCATGCTCCGTGAGCTTTCGGGCCGCACGCACCAGGTCGCAACCGGCGTCTGCATCGTTAAGGCAGGCGATACGGCCGCCCCGCATGCCGCCGAGAGCCTGTCGTTTGTCGATGTGACCGACGTGACGTTCTACGAGCTCACCGACGAGCAGATCGAGCACTACGTTGCCTCGGGTGAGCCCATGGATAAGGCAGGCGCCTACGGCATCCAGGGCACAGGCGGCCGCATGCTCGTGCACGATATTTCGGGCGACTTCTATAACGTAGTGGGCCTACCCATCGCCCGCGTCGCGCGCGCGATTCAAAAACTCTCGTAATTGCATCTGGCGCTGGGTATTCCCCAGCGCCTACAATTTTGGCGTACCGTACGGATCCCGACCGGGCACAAGGCGCGGCGGAAAACCGATAGGAGTTAAACATGGATACACTGCTCGAGGCCATTGACGTCTGCGATGTCGATGGCTTTTGCTATGGCAACTATACGGACGAGGAGGCCGGCACCGGTTGCACCGTAATCGTGGCACCCGAGGGCGCCACCGGCGGCGTTGACGTACGCGGTGGCGCTCCCGCTTCGCGCGAGACCGACCTGCTACGACCCGAGAACACCGTCGACAAGGTCCACGCCGTCTGCCTTTCGGGCGGATCGGCCTTTGGCCTCGAAGCTGCAAGCGGCGTCGCTCGCGAGCTTGAGAGCCGCGGCATCGGCCTTCCCGTCGGCCCCACGCAGGTGCCTATCGTGTGCTCCAGCTGTATCTTCGACCTTGCCTTTGGTAACCCCACCGTGCGCCCCGACATTGAGGCCGGCATCGCCGCCGTGCGCGAAGCACTCGACCACACCCCCACCAAGCTCGAACAGGGCAACGTAGGCGCCGGCACGGGCGCTACCGTGGGTAAGCTCATGGGGCCTGCCACCTGCATGAAGGCCGGCCTTGGAGCTGCCGCCGTGGCACTCGGCCCCATCAAGGTGGGCGCCGTGGTCTCGGTCAACGCCTGCGGCAACGTTGTCGACCCCTTCACCGGCGAGTGGGTCTCCGGCATGCGCGCCGCAGCCGATAGCGACCAGATCGTCGACATGGAACTCGCAGCCTTTGCCGCCGCCGGATCCATGCAGATGCCGCTCGACCGCACCAACACCACCATCAGCTGCATCGTCACCAACGTGGAACTCACTAAGGCACAAGCCACCAAGGTCTCCCAGATGGCCGCAGACGCCTACGCACACGCCATCCGCCCCACACACACCACCAACGACGGCGACACCATCT
>CABUZD010000192.1 GCA_902495945.1 uncultured Collinsella sp. | reverse complement strand
TCACCGATGCCGGGCTATCCGAGAAGTTTTGCTTTGCGACCATGATGGACCTCGCCTACGAGGTACCCATTTGCATGGAAGAGGTCATGGACGAATACGCCGACCTGCCCGGCATGGCGGACCTGCGCGAGCATATGCTCGGCCCCGTCTGCGAAAACTGCCAGCGCACCCTCGACCTCATCAAGGCGGATATGGGCTAGGTGTCCGTAATCTCCCATTTCCCAAAAGAAGAGAGGAGGCACCCGTCGCAAAAGCTCGGGTGCCCCCTCTCATAATGTCATTTGCAATCCACCAGCACGTGGCTCGGACTGCTGCTAGCGCAACCTTTACGCAGCGAGGCGCTTGAGGACGTCGATGAGCAGCTCGTAGAAGCGCTCGGCAGAAGCGAGCTCCATGCTCTCGTCCGGGGTGTGGACATCGGAGAGCGTCGGGCCCACGGCGATGGCGTCCAGGCCGTGCAGGGCCTCGGCAAACAGGCCGCACTCAAGGCCGGCGTGAATGGACTCGATTCGTAGCTCGGAGCCAAAGAGCTCGCGATAGCTCTCGACAAAGATGTCGCGGACCGGCGAATGCTCGGCATAGCTCCAGCCGGGATACTCGAACTCAAACTTGGCGTCGAATCCCAGGACATCGGCCAGCATCTGCAGGCGGTCCTTGAACTCGTTCTGCAGCGAGGTGATCGAAGAGCGCGGGGACAGCATGATCTTGACTTGGTCGTCAGAGGTGGCAACCACGCCGATGTTGGAGGAAACCTCGACGGAGCCGTCGGTGGCGACATTGCGGCGGATCACACCGTTGGGGGCAAGACGCAGAGCGCGAATAAGGGCAAGTGCGGACTTTTCGTCCATGGCCTCGACCTCAGTGTTGTCGGCAATCTCAACCGTGCAGGTAAAGCCGGGGTCGAAGACCTCGAGCTCGGCAGTAACGTCGGCGATGATGCCCTTTGCGATCTGGGCCGCGGCCTCGGCTGCAGCGTGGTCGGCGTAGACCAGCTCGGCCTTGCACTCACGGTTGATGGCGTTGTCCTTGGTGCCGCCGTTAAAGCTAACGATGGCGGGCTCGCCGGCAACCATCAGGCGGTCGATGATGCGGGCCATGATGAGGTTGCCGTTGCCGCGCTCCAGGTTAATATCGCTGCCGGAGTGGCCGCCCAGCAGGCCGGAGATGTCGAGCGTGAGGGCGCTACCGGTCTTGTGCTCGCGCGCGATCGGGCAGGTGTAGGTAACGACGACACCGCCGGCGCAGCTGACGGTAGCAACGCCCTCTTCCTCGGAGTCAAGGTTAATCATGGTGCGGGCGCTAATCTGGGACTTGTCGAGCGTCTCGGCGCCGACCAGGCCGGTCTCCTCGTCGGTGGTGAATACGCACTCGAGGGCGGGGTGAACGATCGAATCGTCATCGAGAACAGTGAGCATCAGAGCGACGGCAATACCGTTGTCGGCGCCCAGAGTGGTGCCGTTAGCGGTGAGGACGCCGTCCTTGACGACCAGGTCGATACCATCAGTCGTAAAGTCGTGCTCGACGGAGCCCAGCTTGTCGCACACCATGTCGATGTGGCCCTGCAGCATCACGGTCGGGGCATTCTCGGCGCCGGCAGATGCGGGCTTGCGAATGATGACGTTGTAGACCTCGTCCTGGTACACATCGAGACCGCGCTCCTTGGCAAACGCGACCAGGAAATCGCTGATGCCCTTCTCGTTGCCAGACCCACGGGGGATCGCGCTGACCTCCTCAAAGAAATGGAACAGCTGGGCGGGCTCGTAACCGGTAATCTTGTAGTCCATGGTGCCTCCTTGGCGCAACTGGTTAGACAGTAAGACATGCGACTTGTATATTCCCAGACTTTGCGTGCATAAACCAGTCGAAAACGCCGAGCGCCCTCGCATCATCGGCTAACGGTGGACCGTATAGCGTAACGGTCACAACTTCCGCAGCTCTACAAATCGAGGCGCCCTTTCCGGAGCGCCTCGATTGCGCGTATCAAATTGTCGCCACGCCCTACAGCGCGCCGGAACCGGCTTGCATCATGCCGCCGGGGCCCAAGGTCACGCCGCCGCTCACGGGCGCGGCGTTGCCGGTGTGCGGTACCGCCGGGGCGGTATCGCCACCAAGCGTGCCCGCCGGACGCGGTGCCGGGATCTCGCCCGTGCCGCGGCTAAAGACAAACTTGCCATCGGCCACGTCGCACAGGACGGTATCGCCCTCGCCCCACTCGCCAGCCAGCAGTTCCTCGGACAGCGGATCCTCGATGAGCTTTTGGATGGCACGGCGCAGCGGACGCGCGCCGTTGGTGAGGTCGGTGCCCTCGGCCACGATCTTGTCGTAGGCCGCATCGGTGAGCTTGATGTTCATGCCGTTGGCAATCAGGCGCTGACGCAGGTCGTCCACCAGCAGGTGCGCGATCTTGGTCAGGTTCTCGCCCGAGAGCTTCTGGAACACCACAATGTCGTCGATACGGTTGAGCAGCTCGGGGCGGAACAGGCGCTTGAGCTCGCCCATCGCACGGCCCTTGATCTCACTCGAGGTGAGGCCCTGCTCGCCGGTGGTGCCAAAGCCAACGCTCGCATCCTGCGCGATCTCGCGGGCGCCCACGTTGGACGTCATGATGATCACGGTATTGCGGAAGTCGACCGTCTTGCCCTGGCTATCAGTCAGGCGACCCTCCTCCAGCACCTGCAACAAAATGTTGAAGATGTCGGGGTGCGCCTTCTCGATCTCGTCGAACAGCACGACCGAGTACGGGTGACGACGAACGGCCTTGGTAAGCTGACCGCCCTCGTCGTGGCCCACGTAACCCGGAGGGCTACCGATAAGCTTGGAGACCTCGAACTCGCTGCCGAACTCCGACATGTCGAAGCTGATGAGCGCGTCCTTACTGCCAAAGAGGTACTCGGCGAGCGTCTTGGCGAGCTCGGTCTTGCCTGTGCCAGTGGGACCCAGGAAGATAAAGCTGCCGCCGGGACGACGCAGGTCCTTGAGC
>CABUZD010000191.1 GCA_902495945.1 uncultured Collinsella sp. | reverse complement strand
GCTCCGAGGACACCAACTTCGACCGCATTCCCACCGTGGCCGACATCAACGCATGCATTGCCGACGAGGCTGCGGGCGACGGGCTCGACTACGTCTACATCTGCCAGAACAACACCATCTTTGGCACCATGTACCACGAGCTGCCCAACTGTGGCGATGTGCCGCTGGTCGCCGATGTCTCGAGCTGCTTCCTGTCGCAGCCGCTCGACATTGAGCGCTACGGGCTTATTTACGCCGGCGCGCAGAAAAACGCTGGCGCCGCGGGCGTGACCGTGGTCATCGTGCGCGACGACCTCATCGCAGATGGCCCCGCTTTTGCGCAGACGCCGCAGTACCTGGACCTTAAGACCCAGGCCGCCAAGGGCTCCATGCTCAACACGCCCAACACCTTTGGCATCTACGTGTGCGGCAAGGTGTTCCGTTGGGTGGAGCAGACCGGCGGACTTGCCGCCATGACCGAGCGCAACTGGGCCAAGGCCAACCTGCTCTACGACCTGCTCGAGCACAGCGAGCTGTTCCATGGCACCGCGCAGGCCGACAGCCGCTCCATCGCCAACGTCACCTTCCGCACCGGCGATGCCGAACTCGACGCGGCCTTTGTCGCAGGCGCGACCGATCACCAGATTCAAAACGTCAAGGGCCATCGTCTGGTGGGCGGCATGCGCGCCAGCGTCTACAACGCCGTAACCATGGAAGACGTGCAGGCGCTGGCCTCGTACATGAAGGACTTCGAAGCGCAGCATAGTTTGAGTCCGCGATCTAACTAGCCCGCAACCCGCGGGCCGGCCAGCCACTTCAAACCACTTGTTTTAGACAAACCTGCTAAGGAGTTTTCCATGCGCAAGATCAAAACCATCGACGACATCACTAAAGACGGCAAAGTCGAGTTTGGCGAGGGCTACGAGTTTGTAAGCACCGCCGAGGAGGCCGATGCCATCCTGATGCGCTCGACCGACCTGCACGGCTACGAGCTGCCCGAGGGCATCCGCGCCATCGCCCGCTGCGGCGCCGGCGTCAACAACATCCCCGTCGAGGAGTACGCCAAGAAGGGCGTCGTCGTCTTTAACTCCCCCGGCGCCAACAGCAACGCCGTCAAGGAGCTCGTCCTGGGCATGCTGGTGCTTTCGAGCCGCGGCGTAGTGCAGTCGATGAACTGGGTGCGCGACAACGCCGACGACCCCGAGATCCAGGTCGATGCCGAGAAAGCCAAGAAGGCCTTTGTGGGCCGCGAGCTCAAGGGCAAGCGCATCGGCGTCATCGGTCTGGGCAACGTGGGCTCCAAGGTCGCCAACGCCTGCGTCGACCTGGGCATGGACGTTTACGGCTACGACCCGTTCATTTCCGTCGAGCACGCGTGGGTGCTGAGCCGCGAGGTGCAGCGCGTGGGCACGCTCGAAGATCTCTGCCGCGGCTGTGATTACCTCACGGTGCACGTGCCCAGCAAGGCCGACACCATCGGCATGATCAGCACCGAGCAGATTAACCTGCTGGCCCCGGGTGCCGTGCTCATCAACTACGCGCGCGAGACCATCATCGACGAGGACGCCGTCGACGCTGCCCTGCGCGAGGGCAAGCTGAGCTGGTTTAGCTGCGACTTCGCCACGCCCAAGACCGTCAAGATGCCCAACACGTTTATCACCACGCACTCGGGCGCCGGCACTGGCGAGGCCGAGGCCAACTGCGCCGATATGGCCATCAGCGAGCTCAAGGATTACCTGGAGAACGGCAATATCGCGCACAGCGTCAACTACCCCGCCTGCAGCATGGGCAAGGCGCGCGCCGCGAGCCGCATCGCCTGCCTGCACGCCAACGTGCCCAACATGATCGGCCAGATCACGGCAATTCTTGCCAAGGACAACGCCAACGTGCAGCGTATGACCAACGAGTCCGCCGGCGAGAACGCCTACACCATGTTCGACACCGACGAGCACCTGGACAGCAGCACCATCGAGGCGCTCAAGCAGATTCCGTCGATGTATCGCGTGCGCGTGATCAAGTAGCGTCGGCTGATCTGACGGGCAGTTCCCCATGTGGTCTGCCCGTCACTGACATTGAATGCCCGCAGGGGCGCCTTTCGCACGAGAGGCGCCCCGTTTTTGTGAGCGCTCCATTAAATGCACCGAGCCGCTTCTTGGCATACAATCTGTATGTTGACCTAACTATCTGTGAGGTGCCTATGGTTGATACAGATTTTGCTTGGCGGCTTACGCAAGGGCTCGTGCGGATCGACAGTTCCGACCCAGGTGCGTATGAGGGCGAGATTGAACGCTATATCAAAGCGTTGGTTGAGGAACGGTTGGCGCAGCTGAGCCATCCGGTACTCGATGCCGTGCAGATTGCAGAGCTCGAAGTACTCCCCGGGCGCCGCAACCTTATGATTACCGTGCCGGGCGTGAGCGACGAGGCGCGACTCGTCTACATCTGCCACATGGATACCGTCACCCTGGGAGATGGCTGGGACGCGGACACGCCGCCGCTCGGGGCGACCATGCGGGACGATAAGCTCTATGGTCGCGGTGCCTGCGACATGAAGGGCGGTCTGGCCTGCGCCATTGCCGCACTGGTCCATACGCTCGAGCGCGTGGCGGCGGATGGCGCGCTGCCCCGCCGCGGCTTTTCGCTCATCTGCTCGGTCGACGAGGAAGACTTTATGCGAGGCTCCAAGGCAGCCATCGATGCCGGCTGGGTCGGTTCGCGCGAATGGGTGCTGGACACCGAGCCCACCGACGGGCAAATCCAGGTGGCACACAAGGGCCGCACGTGGTTCGAGATTGAAATGGCTGGCGTGACGGCGCATGCGAGCCAACCGTGGAAGGGCGCGGATACCGTCGCCGCCATGGCCGAGGTCGTGTGTTCGCTCCGTCGCGCGTTTGTGGCGCTGCCCGCGCACGATGAGCTGGGGCCTTCGACCATCACGTTTGGACAGATCGAAGGTGGCTACCGTCCCTATGTCGTGCCCGACCGCGCCACAGTCTGGGTCG
>CABUZD010000190.1 GCA_902495945.1 uncultured Collinsella sp. | reverse complement strand
CGTTACGCGGTTTGGTAAAACCGCGTAACTAAATACGCTCCGCGATCTCGTGGATGAGGTAGTCGGTCTTTTCCCAGCCCAGGCACGGGTCGGTGATCGATTTACCAAAGACGCCGCCGTCGACCGGCTGGTTGCCGTCTTCCAGGTAGGACTCGATCATAAAGCCCTTGACCAGCTTGGAGATGGACTCGTTGCGGCGGCAGCTGTCGAGTACCTCCTTGCAAATGCGATACTGCTCCAGCGGACGCTTGCCCGAGTTGTCGTGGTTGCAGTCGATGACCGCTGCTGGATTGGCATAGCCGGCGTGCTCGGTATAGCGCTCGGCCAGGCGCTCCAGGTGCTCGTAGTGGTAGTTGGGGTAGGTGCGCCCATCGAGACCGATGTAGCCACGCATAACGGCGTGCGCGAGCGGATTGCCGTCGCACTCGACCTCCCAGTTGCGGAAGATGAAGCTCTGGTGCGCCTGCGCGGCGTAAATGGAGTTGAGCATAACGGTGGTAGAGCCGGCAGTGGGATTCTTCATGCCGACGGGTACCGAAATGCCGCTCGACACCAGGCGATGCTCCTGGTTCTCGACCGAGCGTGCGCCCACGGCAACATAGCTCAGCAGGTCAACGAGGTACTGGTAGTTGGACGGATAGAGCATCTCGTCGGCGGTGAAGAAGCCCGTTTCCTCAATAACGCGCAGGTGCATATGGCGGATGGCCTTGACACCCTCGAGCAGGTCGTCGGGAGCCTCGGGGTTGGGGTTGTGCAGCAGTCCCTTGTAGCCGGTGCCCTTGGTACGCGGCTTATTGGTGTAGACGCGCGGAATGATGATGAGCTTGTCCTTGACCTCCTCGGCGGTCTTGGCCAGTCGGTTCATGTACTCAAGCACCGAATCCTCGCGGTCGGCAGAGCACGGGCCGATGATGAGCACCTTGCGTGCGTCCTCGCCGGTAAAGATTTTGGTGACCTCGGCGTCAAATGCCTGCTTTTTGGCGGTAAGCTCGGCTGAAAGCGGCATTTCCTCGCGGATCTCCATGGGGATCGGCAGCCTGCGTTTGAAATCCATGGCCATGCGGGGCCTCCTCAATCAAATAAGTCAAAGCGTGAATTGTCGAATGCACGGCATTATCCGCTGTCGCACGCTAAAGTGCAAGCCCTTGTTACCCCGAAACCTACCAAAAAGGGACAGGTTTATTTTGGCAGGTTTTATCTGGGGAAACGTCGGCGGATGCCGGGGGGGCGGTGCCGCGCGGGACCCTAAGGCTGTTGTCGGTTCCCCAGGAAATACCCTGTGGGAAAAAAATGCCAAATATGAGTACGGCTGCTATCTTAGTATCATATTGCCATCGCAAAATAATAGACATAACAGCAAAATATGTTCATTAACGCAAACACATATAAGTCCGCTATAGGGCTGTTTGATTAATTTAGGGACGCGTGTAAGCCGTGAGGACGGCATTTGGGGCTGTTTTGGCTGTTACTAAAAAGGCAACAGTACTCATATTTGCCATTTTTTGCCCACGGGGCTTGGAGTGGGCTGTCAATCAGGTCACAGGGGAGGCGGTTCGAGGATCGCAGAACAAAAGCGGGGGCGCAGGCTGTCCTGCGCCCCCGTTCTCGGGCGTTATCCGCTCCCTGCGGCCGAATCTACGCCGCTTCGTCGAACTGCGAGTTGTACAGGTCGGCGTAGAAGCCGCCTTGGGCGAGCAGCTCGTCGTGCGTGCCCTTCTCGACAATGTCGCCGTCGCGAATTACCAAGATTACGTCGGCGTTGCGGATCGTGGACAGGCGGTGCGCGATGACAAAGCTGGTACGGCCCTGCATCAGCGCATCCATGGCGCGCTGGATGAGCTCCTCGGTGCGGGTGTCGACGTTGGAGGTCGCCTCGTCCAGAATCAGCGCCGGGCGGTCGGCCAAAATGGCACGGGCGATGGTCACGAGCTGGCGCTGACCCTGCGACAGGTTAGTGCCCTCCTCGTTAATCATAAAGTCGTAGCCACCGGCGAGCGTATGGATAAAGTGGTCGCAGCGTGCGGCGCGTGCTGCGGCCTCGACCTCGGCATCGCTTGCATCGGGGCGTCCGTAGCGGATGTTCTCGCGGATGGTGCCGTTAAACAGCCACGTATCCTGCAGCACCATGGCAAACTCGCCGCGCAGCGCCGCGCGGTCCCAGTCGCGCACGTCGACGCCCTCGACGCGCAGCGAGCCGCCGTCCACGTCGTAGAAGCGCTGCAGCAGCTTGATGAGCGTGGTCTTGCCGGCGCCGGTGGGGCCGACGATGGCGATGGTCTGGCCGGGCTGCGCCTCGCAGCTAAAGTCGTGGATGATGGTCTTGTCGGGCGTGTAGCCAAACTTGACGTGGTCAAACTCCACATGGCCAGGGCGCTTTTCGGGAATCTGCGCGTCGGCCTTCTGCTCCTCCTCGGGCGCGGCCAGGAACTCAAAGACACGCTCGGTGGCAGCGGCCATCGACTGCATCGTGTTGCTCACGTTGCCCAGCTGCTGCACGGGTTGGGTAAAGTTGCGAACGTACTGGATAAAGCTCTGGATGTCGCCGGGCGTGGCATTGCCGGTCAGCGCGAGCTGCGCGCCCACCACGACGACGCCCACGTAGCCCATGTTACCCACCAGGCTCATAAGCGGCATCATCAGGCCCGACAGGAACTGCGAACGCCAGCCACTAATAAAGAGGCGGTCGTTTTGATGGTCGAACTCTTCGATCGAGGCCTCGGCGCGGTCGAACACCTGAATAACGTTCTGGCCGGCAAAATCCTCTTCGATAATGCCGTTGACGGCGCCCAGGACCTGCTGTTGCTCGCGGAAGTACGGCTGCGAGAAGTGGATCATCACGGTCAGGATAATCGCGGCGGCCGGCAGCGTGAGCACGGTGACGCCGGTAAGCGGCAGGCTGATCGACAGCATCATGACGAGCACGCCGATAATCTGCGTCACCGACGTGATAAGCTGCGTCACGCTCTGGTTGAGCGACTGGCCGAGCGTATCGACGTCGTTGGTGATG
>CABUZD010000189.1 GCA_902495945.1 uncultured Collinsella sp. | reverse complement strand
TGTAAGGCAGACAGTTTTCGGCTGTGTAGGCCAGGTCCCACTTGGTGCCGGTGAAGAACTCGACGACCGAAACGCCATCCTTAACAAAAGCCGAGAGGCCCTTTTGGGCGACCATAAAGATGAGCGCGGCAACGACAAGCGTCACGAGCGCTACGCACGCGCCCGTGACGCCCAGGCCCACGTTCTCAAGGTCGCGCTTTGGCAGCTGTTTTGCCATTGCAAACCTTTCCGGGGCGATTACTTATTTAGCAGAGACCTTGCCGCTGGCGTCCTTGACGACCTTCATGGCAGAGACAGGGATAAAGCCCTGCTCCTCGACGAGCTTGCCTTGGACGTCGTCGGAAAGCATGAACTCCAGGAAGGCCTTGGTGGCCTCGTCGGCGTCCTTTGCACAGTACATGTGCTCGGTAGCCCAGATCTTGAAGGAGTCGTCGGTGACGTTTGCACTCTTGGGCTCCACGCCCTCGACCTTGACGGCGTTGAACTTGGAGTCGTCGAAGTGCGAGAAGTCCAGGTAGGAGATGGCGTTGTCGGTGCTGGACATCTGAGTCTGGACGTCGCCGGACTTGTCGAGCTCGGCGTCGCCCTTAAAGTCGACGGTCTCGTCGCCAAAAACGGCGGCCTCGAAGGTGGCGCGGGTACCGGAGCCGGCCTTGCGGTTGAGCACGACGATGGTGGCGTCGTCGCCGCCGACCTCCTTCCAGTTGGTGATCTGGCCGGAGAAGATGCCCTTGAGCTGCTCAAGGGACAGGTCGTCGACCGTCACGTTCTTGGAGACGACGGGACCCATGCCCACAACGGCGACCTCGTGGTCGACGAGGTTCTTGACCTGGTCGGCCTCGAGCTTGGTCTCGGCGAAGACGTCGGAGTTACCGATGGTAACGGTACCGGCGGCGACAGCGGTCAGGCCCTTGCCCGAGCCGTTGCCCGAGCCGGAGACGGAGACGTCCGGGTTGGCATCCATGAACTTCTCGGCAGCGGCCTCGACGAGAGCCTGGAACGAGGAGGCACCGTCGTAGGTCACCTCGCCGGAGACGGACTCGGCAGCAGCGGCGCTACCCTTGTCGGCGGCGTCGGATGCGCCGGAGCCGCCGCAACCAACGAGACCGAGACCGACGATGCTGGCAAGACCACCAGCGAGGCCGAGGAACTGACGACGAGAATAAGCCTGATCGAGCATGATCTTCCTTTCGTACATGCGACTCGCGGGCACCCTGCCCGCTTTGCTGTTTGGAAAGATACGGCCTCGATCGGACGACAGCCGCGTTATCTGCGGTCTCTTACGGGCTTTTGATAGACCCTTACCGCAAGCGCGGCCCAGCCTTTACAAACGAATAACAATCCCCACCCAAGCATGGCGCGCCTTTTACACCAATAAAAACAAAGTTGCGGTGAAATAGTTCCTGCTTGGCCATCAAATGACCCATTCTAGGAACTATTCCACCGCAACTTAGATTGGGAAACCGCGAAACCTTAAAGCTCTAATTCATTCAAACGGAGGATCGCAACAATGTAGATCTTGAGCGCCTGCTTGAGCTGTTCCTCGTTGGCGCACTCGTTGGGGCCGTGCATCTGGCCACCCCATGCGGGCAGCTCCAGGCCGGTCTCCTCGGGGCCAAACGACACGGCGCGGGCAAAGTTGCGCGCGTACGTGCCGCCACCCATGGCAAAAGGCTCGGCATGCTTGCCCGTAAACTCGTTATAGGTATCGATAAGCGCCTTCACGGCCGGGTCGTCGGCAGACACCGAGAACGGCACCTTTGCATGACCCACGTGACACGTCACGTCAAAGCGCCCCACGAGCGGCTCGAGCTGCTCGCGGATGGTGTCGGCGCTCGTGCTGTCGGGGAAACGCACGTCGATGACCTGCTCGATGTGGCCATCCGCCACACGAATGACACCGGGGTTGCAGGTGAGCGGGCCAAACGCCGGGCTCGTCGCGTCGATACCCAGGCCGCGGCCATAGGCATCCGCATGCACAAAGGCCAGGAACTTAACGAACTCGTGCTCGGCAGGCGTCAGCAGGCGCTCGTCACGGGCACCAAACGCGTCCTCGGCCTCGCGCAGATACGCCACGATCAGGCCGACGGCATTGATCGTGCCCTCGGGCATCGAGGCATGGCCACCGATGCCGTGGGCGAAAATTTGCGCATGCCCATTATCGAGCGCCGTAATCTCCAGACGGTCGGCGTTCTCGACCGGCGCCGGCAGCTCGTCGGCGGCAATCGCAAGCTCGCAGATAGACTGCGACGGAATGGCGTTACTCGCCTCGGCACCGCTCCACGACACGATGCGCCCGCCGTCGATCTTGGAGCTCACAAACGTTGCCCCAAACTGGCCCTTCTCGGCATTGCAGACCGGGAACTCGGCATCGGGCGTAAACAGAAAGTCGGGGTCTGCGTAGTTCTCCAAATAATGGTGAACATCGGACATGCTCACCTCCTCATCGCAGCCCAGCAGCGCGCGGAAGGTGTAGCGCGGCACAATGCCGTGCTTGAGCAAATAGGCGCCGGCGTAGAGCGACAGCACCGCCGGACCCTTGTCGTCGATCACGCCGCGACCGAGCAGCCAGCCCTCGCGGCGCTCCATCGCAAACGGATCGGTATTCCAACCAGGGCCGGCGGGCACCACGTCCACATGGCAGATGGTCGCGAGCTGCTTGTCGCCGCGACCCGGGATATCGGCAATGCCCACGTAACCCTCGTCGTCGCTTGTCTGGTAGCCGAGCTTCTGCGCGATGCCGAGCGCGCAGTCGAGCGCGTCACGAACCGGACGGCCAAACGGCGCGCCGGGCTCCGCATTGGCAGAAACCGCCACGGACGGATAGCTCACCAGCCGCTCGATATCGGCGACGACATCCTCCCAGACCTCGTCGACATACTCGGCGACGCTCTGTTCCACCTGATTCATGGACGACCTCCTTACCAATAAGGGGCGAGCGCGCCCGCCCCTCACATCACATACTTATATAGCGAAAAGTTTAGCAAGCTCGGCCACCGAATGCACCACCGCATCGGCGCCCGCGGCCTCGTGCTCGCCC
>CABUZD010000188.1 GCA_902495945.1 uncultured Collinsella sp. | reverse complement strand
GACCTCAAGGGCCTGTTGCGTCAGTGGGGTCCGACCATGGACGATGTCTTTGCCATGCGCGACCGCTCACAAGAGCTGCTTTCGCTGGTCGATGATGGCGATGAACAGATCAAAAAGGCGCGTGAGGCACTCGGGAGCGCCGAGCGCGAGCTGTTCGCTGCTGCCAGGGCACTTAAGCGCGCTCGCAATACGGCGGCCCCGCGCTTCTGCCACGAGGTGGGCCGCCAGATGGCTCGCCTGGAGATGGGTAGTGCCGAGCTCGTCTGGGAGTCGCGTGATCTTCCCCGTGCTGAGTGGACGCCCGTTGGTCCTTCGAGCTACGAGCTGCTATACCGCAGCGGTGCCGGCTTGACGCCGCGTCCCCTGCGTCGAATTGCGTCGGGCGGCGAGCTCAGCCGCGTCATGCTGGCAAGTAAGGTTGTCCTCGGTAACGCGGACGGTGTCGATACGCTGGTGTTTGACGAGGTCGATGCTGGTGTCGGTGGCTCCACGGCGCGTGCCCTCGCGAGTGTGCTGGCAGATCTCGCTGCTACGCATCAGGTGATTGTCGTAACCCACTTGGCGCAGGTCGCCGTCATGGCTGACAAGCATTATGTTGTCAGCAAGGAACCGGGCGATGTTCCCCAGACGCATTTGGACGAGGTAACCGGCGAAGCGCGTACCGCCGAGATCGCCCGCATGTTGAGCGGCGATCAATCGGAGGCGAGCCTGGCGCACGCCAAGCAGATGCTCGAAGAAGCTCGAGGTTAGGTCGTATCAGTGGTGTTGGTGGGACAAAATAGACTGAAATTTTTGTCCCACTACGCGTTTTACTCAACGACCTTATCTGGCTGGATGAGCTCCTCGTAGTAGCTGATATGCTCGCGAGCGTCTTCAATCTCGGGCAGCAGGAAGTTGTAGATGACTTCGATGATCATCGTGGCGCTGATCTTAGAGAACGCAAAGTCGCCCGTCGTCAGCAGCGCTTCGTGGTTGACGGTATTAAAGGTGTAGTCTGCCAGACGAGCGAGCGGGGATTTGCTGTCGCTGCTGATGACGACTACGGTTGCGCCGCAGTTGCGAGCCGCTTTTGCCATGCGATTCAGCCGGCGCGATTTGCCGGAGTTTGAGATTAGCACGATGACGTCACCTGGGCGTAACGTGAGCGCAAAGCCGATTGATGTCTCGCTAATGGTGCTCGCCATGCAGCGCAGGCCCAGCTGCGAAAACTTAAACGTCGCATCGAGCGCGACCGCGTTCGTATTGCCCACAGCTGCAAACTCAATAACCCCTGCATGCTTAAGGGCATGCACAACAGCCGCCAGCGTATCGTGGTCGATTCCGTCGATGGTCGCATTAAGCTCGCTCACCTTGGCAGCCAGGATGTTCTTGAGGCTTTGCTCCATATTGTCGAGCGAGACCTCGTCAGTCAGGCCCTCGTTGCGCTGGCTTTCCAAATCCCTCGCCAACGAAAACTGAAAGCTGCGGAAGCTGCCAAAGCCAAGCTTGCGGCAGAAGCGCGAAACGGTCGCCTCGGACGTGGTGGCGGCGCGTGAGAGCTGAGCGGCCGTGAGGCGCGGCGCCTCGGACT
Source organism: uncultured Collinsella sp. (assembly GCA_902495945.1). GTDB lineage: Bacteria > Actinomycetota > Coriobacteriia > Coriobacteriales > Coriobacteriaceae > Collinsella. Next base: position 1,503 of record CABUZD010000188.1, on the reverse strand, counting down.
GGTGCTCCAATATATAGTCGACAATGCGCTGCTCGGACTCGCTGTATCCCTGATGGGTGCTTATGAGGGAAAGTGCGCTCTTGCTACTATCGGTCATGGATGGCTCCTGGTTGGCATGAAAATCAAATTTGATTTGCAATGCCATAGTATACGGGCATTTTCAATTACAAGATACACCTTGCCGTTTCAAGTGTTGATGGTAAACTTTCACCTACCGTTTACGGTTATGAAAGAACCTTTCACCGGAGAATTGCACCTTGTCTCTTCTCACGCGGACGGTAGGTTGGTATCTTTCAGTTGTGGAAAAACGCGCATCGAAGCGCGTGTAGGGGAGCGCCCGCGGGCGCTGTACTCAAGAAGGAGGGACACATGGCTAAGTTTGACATCATCGCCGCCACCGGTTGCCCGACCGGCATTGCGCACACCTTCATGGCTAAGGAAGCGCTGGAGAAGGCAGCTGCCGAGCGCGGTCTGACCATTAAGGTCGAGACTCATGGCCAGGTCGGTGTCGAGAACGAGCTCACCAAGAGCGAGATCGCTGGCGCCAAGGCCGTTGTCGTCGCAGCCGATAAGGATGTCCAGGCTGAGCGTTTCGCCGGCAAGCCCATGGTTTCCGTTGGTGTTTCCAAGGCCCTGTCCGTTGAGGCCGCCGGTAAGCTGATTGACCGCGCGCTCGCCGCTAAGGGCGACAGCACGGTTGCAGCCGCTGCCGATGTCGAGGACGAAGTCGAGGAGAAGGAGTCCATCGGCCACGTCATCTATAAGCACCTCATGAACGGCGTCAGCCATATGCTGGTCTTCGTCGTTGCCGGTGGTGTCCTGACCGCCGTTTCGTTCCTGTGGGGCATTACGTCCTTCGATTCGACGGCGTCTGACTACAACAGCTTTGCTGCGATGCTCAAGATCATCGGCGGCATCGCCATGAACCTTATGGTTCCGGTGCTTTCCGCCTACATTGCCGAATCCATCGGCAAGCGCCCGGCGCTCGTCCCCGGCTTTGTTGCCGGTATGATCGCCATCCAGGGCCTGCCCGTTAACGCCGAGACCGGCATGATCGACGCCGGTGGCGCCGGCGTGGGCTTCGGCTTCCTGGGCGGCATCGTTGGCGGCTTCCTCGCCGGTTATGTCATCCTGCTGCTCGAGAAGGTCTTTGCCGGTCTGCCCAAGAACCTGGACGGCCTCAAGGCTATCTTCCTGTACCCGCTGTTCTCGACGGCTATCGTCGGCCTGGTCATGCTCGGCATTTCCGGCCCCATGGCTGCCATCAACACCGCCATGATGGACTTCCTCAAGGGCCTGTCCGCCTCTGGCGCCGTTGTCCTGGGTCTTGCTATCGGCTGCATGTGCGCCTTTGACATGGGCGGCCCGGTCAACAAGGCTGCTTATGTCACCGGTACCGCTATGCTCACCGAGGCTCTGGCCGCCGGTGTTGGCACCGATACCTACAACTTCGGCACCAACTTCATGGCTGCCGTCTCCGCCGCCTGCATCGTTCCGCCGCTG
>CABUZD010000187.1 GCA_902495945.1 uncultured Collinsella sp. | reverse complement strand
CGGCTCCATTCGCCTCGATAGCCGCGTGGCCAAGCTGGAATCCAAGATTAACTACAAAGCAAAGCCTGCGCTGTGTGCGCTTATCCGCGATGCGCAGCGTGGCGAACACTGCGGCCGCTACGAGATCGATGCCATTCGCTATTTACCGGCAGACGCCGGCGCGGTGTGGCGCTATGAGGTCACCTGGGCGGGAGACCCCCAGTGCGCACCTGAGTTCCAGATCTTCGATACGCATATGAATGCCATCGATGTCACCGTGCATGTGTTCGAATCGCAGGTCAATGTGCCGCAGCAGAACGGATGCCGTGTCAATAAAACGTATCTGAGCGTAGAGATGCCTCAGGATATACGAGATTTTGTCGCGATTGTGAGCGATCCCACAGAGCGGATCCAGAACGGGTTTTGCGCTATGGATGGTCGCCTGTACAACGGCATGGTCGACGATAGCTGGAACCGCATGAAGGACGCGCGTGCAGACGACGCAGCTTATCGGCGTTGGTTTGAGCAACATCGCGCAAAGCCGGCCGATTTGGTGTGCCAGCGTGTCGCTTCGGCGGCCTTTGCCTATAGGCCGCTTGTGAGCATTGTGGTGCCGTGCTACAAGACTGATCGGGTCTACCTGCGCGAGCTGCTGGACTCGGTGCTAGCCCAGAGCTATGACAACTGGGAATTGCTGCTTATGGACGCCTCGCCCGAATGGGACGCGGTGGCCGCCCTTGCGGCAGGCGCTCACGACGAGCGCGTTCGTCGCATCGAGCTTCCCGGCAACGGCGGCATTGTGCTCAACACCAACGCTGGCATTGAGCAAGCGACGGGCGACTACATCGCGTTCTTGGACCACGATGACATCCTGGAACCGGACGCGTTATTCCACTATGTTGCCGCGCTGAACAAGGTTGCCGAGGGCGAGCGTCCCCAGGTCCTGTTCTGCGACGAGGATATGTTCCAGAAAACGGGGGAGTGGGGCCAGCCGGTCTTTAAGACGCGGCTCAACGTCGACCTGCTCTATAGCCATAACTGCGTGACGCATTTTCTGATGGTGGAGAAGGCACTTATCGATCGCATTGGCATGTCTCCGGAAGATGTTGCGGGTGCCCAGGACTACGACCTGACGCTCCGCTGCCTTGCGGCGGGCGCACGGTTTGAACATGTTGCGCACGTGCTGTATCACTGGCGCGTGCATCCGGGATCGACCGCCGATGGTTCTGCCGATAGCAAGCCGTATGCCATCGAGGCCGGGCGCCTTGCGCTGCAGCGCCACTTTGATTCGTTGGGCGTTCACGGGACGGTCGAGGAGACCGAGACGCCGTTTGTCTACCGCATGCGCTATGCGCTGCCGGAGCCTGCGCCGCTGGTGAGCATTGTGATTCCCACCAAGGATCACATTGAGACGCTCGACGCCTGTGTAATGTCGATCGCCCAGAGAGTCACGTATGCCAATTACGAGATTGTCTTGGTGGAGAACAACAGCGAAGCCCCGGAGACGTTTGCGTATTACGAAACCCTGCCAGAGCGCGTGGCTGCAGCATCTGAAGGCAGGGGCATCGCGCGCGTTGTGTACTGGCCGGGCGAGTTCAATTACTCTCAGATCATTAATTTTGGCGTGGAGCATGCCAAGGGCGATTACCTTCTGCTGCTGAACAACGACACCGAGGTCATAAGCCCCTACTTTATCGAAGAGATGATGGGCTATATGCAGCGTCCCGATGCGGGCGTGGTGGGCGCCAAGCTCTACTTTGCCGATCATCTGGTGCAGCACGCGGGCATTGTGGTTGGCGTGCGTGGCGCACTTGCCCATGCCAACCAGGACTTCTCGGCAAAGCGCGAGGGCTATCTTGCCCGCGCTGTGCGCCCGGGCAACTTTAGCGCCGTAACGGGTGCCTGCCAGATGGTGCGACGCGACGTATTTGAGCGCGTCGGCGGCTACAACGAGGAACTCGCCGTCGGTTTTAACGATGCTGACTTTTGCCTGCGCGTATGGGAGGCGGGCTACCGCACCATCTTTACGCCCTATGCCGAGCTGTATCACTACGAGTTCACCTCGCGTGGCAGGGAAGAGGCCAACAAGGAAAAGCTGCGCCGCTGGAAGCGCGAGCAAGCGCTGTTCATGCAGCGCTGGCCCGAGTTCTTCTTGACGGGCGACCCGTGGCTGGGCCCGAACTTATCCGCTGAGAGCGAGTACTTCTCGCTTTAGAAAATGGCGTGGATAGATCGCGACGCATATGAACTCTATCTATTGGTTTATGAGTTTGCTAGTAGGTGTCGTTCTCCCTATGCGGAAAAGTATGAAGAGGAGTCTTGGTGGGTGTAAGTGCGATAAAAACTTCTTTCTTGGGGGAGGGTTTCTGCACCGTGTGCTGGACAGTGGCTCAGGTCGGGTCAATTTACGATGTTACTCAGCTCAAAATGAGATAGCGAGAGGATACTCCTCCTAATTCTGTGGACGCTAATGCAAATGTTGTAACGAGCTCAAGGCAAGATGGACGGCGGCGCGCCATGATGTATTTGCATGAGCGTCCGGCTGTTTAATAGGTATTTAAAGTTAGGATAAAATCAATCTGTTATTTCATCAAATACGCTGGAGAGCGCAATGAATAGTCCTATTCGTCAACAAGATATGTGCGATCAAAAGCCTTGGCTTACTCCTTGGGAACAAGTCTCCCATCTTAAGAGCAAGGGTGTCCGTTTCCGCTATATGAGCGAGGCAGAGGCAGTCGAGTATCTGACGAAGAACAACAATTACTTTCGCTTGCGCTCGTACCGCACCGGATTTCCAAAGGTTTCTGATGGAAAACGCAAGGGTGAATATGTCAACTTAGATTTCAAGATGCTTGTTGACCTTTCGATTATCGATATGTTGCTTCGAAACGAGATGATTTCACTCACTCTTGATATCGAGCACTTCTGCAAAGTTGACTTGCTGGGCAGGATAGAGCAGCATGCCGAGGACGGTTACGAAATCGTTCAAGACTATTTGAGCGAGCAGGATACATTTGATAGCAAGGGGAATGTGACCAACTGGGTTAAAAAAGAGATTTCACGTTGTGAGTCGAGTGCCTATTCTGCAGGCATTCTTGCAAAATACAGTGGTTTTAATATGCCTG
>CABUZD010000186.1 GCA_902495945.1 uncultured Collinsella sp. | reverse complement strand
GTCCCATGCCGGTCTCGGTCGTGCTTGTGATCGATGCCGCCACTGGTCAGAACGGTCTGAACCAGGCGCTCGAGTTTAACGAGGCGCTGGGCCTGGACGGTATTATCATGACTAAGCTCGACGGCACGGCTAAGGGTGGTATCGCCATGGCCGTGGCCGAGAAGCTCAAGCTTCCGATCCTTCGCATCGGCGTGGGCGAGCAGGTCGATGACCTGCAGGAGTTTAACGCCAAAGATTTCTGTCGCGCCCTGGTGGGCGAGTCCAACTAAGGAGTGACTAGTGTTTGATTCTCTGAGTGATCGCCTCAACGATACATTTGACCGCCTGCGCGGCAAGGGTAAGCTGACCGAGGCCGATATCACTTCGGCCATGCGCGATATTCGCATGGCGCTACTCGAGGCCGACGTCAACTTCAAGGTCGTCAAGGAGTTCGTCGCCAAGACCAAGGAGCGCTGCATGACCGCCGAGGTCATGGAGTCGCTGTCGCCGGCGCAAAATGTCGTCAAGATCGTGCTCGACGAGCTCACCGAGATGCTCGGCTCAACCGAGAGCAAGCTCGTCTTTAGCAACCGCATTCCCAATGTCATCATGCTCGTGGGCCTGCAGGGCTCCGGTAAGACCACGGCGGCCGTAAAGCTGGCCTACCTGCTCAAGAAGCAGGGCCGTTCGCCGCTGCTCGCCGCGTGCGACGTCTATCGTCCCGCCGCTGCCGACCAGCTTGCCACGCTTGGTGGCGAGATCGGCGTGCCGGTCTTCCGCGGTGACGGCGCGCACCCGGTCGACATTGCCAAGGGCGCCATCCAGGAGGCCGTCGACCACCTGCGCGACGTGGTCATTGTCGATACCGCCGGTCGTCTTCAGATCGACGAGCAGATGATGCAGGAGGCCGTCGACATCAAGAAGGCCGTCAAGCCCGACCAGGTGCTGATGGTCGTCGACGCCATGACCGGCCAGGATATCGTCAATGTGGTCTCGACCTTTGCCGAGCGCACCGACTTTGATGGCGTGATTATCTCCAAGCTCGACGGCGACGCCCGTGGCGGTGGCGCACTTTCGGTGCGCCAGGTGACCGGCAAACCCATCAAGTTCGTGAGCATGGGCGAGAAGCCTGATTCGCTGGAGCCGTTCTATCCCGATCGCATGGCCAAGCGCATTCTGGGCATGGGTGATGTCGTAGGTATTATCGAGAAGGCCCAGGAGGCAGCCGATGCCGAGCAGCTTGAGGCTGCCGAGCGCATGCTGCGCGAGGGCTTTACCATGAACGATATGCTCGACCAGATGAAAGCCGTCAAGAAGATGGGCGGCATGAAGGGTATCCTGGGCATGCTCCCCGGCGGCCAGCGTGCGCTCAACCAGATGGGCGGCAACCTGGACGAGGGCATCTTCGATAAGAACGAGGCCATCATCATGTCGATGACCAAGGAGGAGCGCCTGCGTCCCTCCATCATCAACGGCCAGCGCCGCGCGCGTATCGCGAAGGGCGCCGGCGTAACCCCCACCGAGGTCAACAGCCTTATGAAGCAGTGGGGCGAGATGAATAAGATGATGGGCCGCATGCGCACGATGGCCAATCAGGCGCAGGCTGGCGGCAAAAAGGGCAAAAAGGGAAAGAAAGGCAAGAAAATGCGCATGCCCAACATCCCTGGCCTGGACGCTATGGGTCTGGGCGGCATGGGCGGCCTGGGTACAGGCGGCCCCAAGTCCGATATGGAGCTGCTGCGCCAGATGGAAGCGCAGATGCGTAATAAGAAATAGGGCTGTAATTCCAGCTTGATATGGCAAAGGCCACTCGGAAGCTGCCGGGTGGCCTTTGTTTTTGGCTTTGATTGTTTGGTTGCGTTCAGCGTCGCGCCCCGAGCTCGCGGTGCCGTGCCGTTAGTGGCAGCCGCAGCCCTCGTGACCCTCGTGCTCGTGATGGCCGTGGCAGCTGCAGGACTCGTCATGTTCGTGGTCATGGCCGTGGCAGCCGCACGTGGCCTCGCCGTTCTGTGCGAGCGTGCCGGCGATAAGGGCCTCGACGCAAGCGTCGCAGCTGCCCTGGGCACCTGCGTATACCCTGATGCCGGCTTGGGCAAGCGCGTTGATGGCGCCACCGCCGATACCGCCGCAGATGAGCGTGTCCACGCCGCCGTTGGCGAGCAGGCCCGCAAGGGCACCGTGGCCGGTGCCGCCGGTGCCCACGACCTGCTCGTTGAGCACCTTGCCGTCCTGAATGTCGTAGATCTTGAACTGCTCGCTGCGGCCAAAGTGCATAAAGATGTTGCCGTTGTCGTACGTGGTTGCCACCCTCATGGTGTCGACCTCCTTTGCTGGCCATGCGGCCGTTTTCGTGGTAATGGGGGAGTACGCGATATTGCCGCCCTCGATGACAATCGCCCGTCCATTGACCAGCGCGTTTGCCACCTTGCGATGCGCGCGGCTGCAAATTGCCGCCACCGTGGCGCGGGCAATGCCCATGTGCTGGGCGACGGCCTCCTGATTGAGGCCTTCCAGGTCGCACAGCCGCAGGACTTCGAGCTCGTCGACCGTCATATCGATGGCGTCTCCACTGGCTAGGCCGTCAGGGGTAAAGCTGCGGTATTCGGGGATGATCCCGACGCGGCGCAGTTTTTCGCGTCTTCCTGCCATGCGCACTCCTTATCTGACATATGTCAACAATAGAATAGCGAACGCGCAGAATTGTGCAAGGAATTTCTGGCATATGTCAGAAGGTGAGGGCTTATGTTTGGGCTGTGGGGCCGCGTGCGCCTGGGCTACAATGAATCTCGCTTATAGACGACTGACAGGAGGGTCAATGAGCAAAGCTGATCAACAGTTTGTAACCATGTGCCGCGATATTCTGGACCATGGCACCACCACCGAGGGCCAAAAGGTCCGCCCGGTGTGGGAGGATGGCACCCCTGCCTATACCATTAAAAACTTTGGTGTCACGGCCCGCTACGACCTGCGTGAGGAGTTTCCGGCTCTTACCCTGCGTCGTACGGCCCTCAAATCTGCCATGGACGAGATCCTATGGATCTATCAGAAGAAGTCCAATAACGTGCATGACCTCAACAGCCATATCTGGGATGAGTGGGCCGACGAGACCGGTTCCATCGGCAAGGCCTACGGGTATCAGATTGGCCAGAAGAGC
>CABUZD010000185.1 GCA_902495945.1 uncultured Collinsella sp. | reverse complement strand
TGTCCTCGGAGCTCGCGAGCAGCACGGCCTCGCCGTACTTGGCGGCCTCCTTGTACGCCTTGTTGGCAAAGTTGCCGGTCACGACGTAGCCGGCGCGGCCGCGGCGCATGAGGTTCATGGGGATGCCCGCAAACTGCAGCGTGGCGCCGCCCTGCAAAAACAGGACACGGTAGTTGTCGGGGATGCTCAGCAGACGGCGCAGGTTTGCCTCGGTGTCGTCGATGATCTGCTGGTACATGCTAGATCGATGGCTCATCTCGAGCACGGACATGCCGCAACCGCGGTAGTCCATCATCTCGTCGGCGATCTCGGCGAGCACGCTTGTGGGCAGCGCGGCCGGGCCAGCTGAGAAGTTGTGCACACGTGCCATCTTCTAGTTCCCCTCGTAGTCGTTTGAACGTTCGGGATACTTTAGCACAGTGGAGCGCCAGGCGCGACCGCATCACGGTAAAACTCGACTGCGCCGCTATGATTTACAGGATGGTTACATGGGGGAGGGGTGCTTTACTCCTTAGGCAAATCCTAATCTGCGAGCGAAGGCATGAGGTTCTCTATGCGCTCGATCTCTTCGCCGCAAATTAGCTACCTCCTGGTCACTACGGCGCTAGCGTGGCAATGACGGCTTCGTCGCCGGCGTATATTAAGGTGTTGCCGTCGGGGATGATCGTTTGACCGTCGCGCTTGAGCATCACCACAATAAACGGGTGCTTGCCCTGCGGCACGTCGCGCAGGCGCCGGCCGGCCAGGCGACCGTGGGGTGTCACGGTGACTTCGCGCAGCGTAACCTCGGCACGCTCTTCGAACGTCGGCGCGGCCATCACCAGCAGATCTCCTTCCTCGATGACGGTATCACCGTTGGGCAGTACCGGGTGCGCCCCGTCGCGCAGCACCAGGACCACGAGCATATCTGTGGCGCTGCCAATGTCCGCGAGCGAGCGTCCGGCAAACGGATGTCCAGCGCCTACCTTGAGCTTGACGAACGACATGCCGTCCTCGTCGCGGTAGTCGTTAAAGGTGCGGCGCACGTCGCCGGTCGCATCGATCGTATCGAGCTTCTTCGCCACCGCCGGCAGCAGCGAACCTTGCACCACAATGCTCGACACGGCAATCACAAATACCAGGTCAAACAGGTCGTGTCCTCCGGGAACGCCGGCCACCACGGCAAAGAGACTAAAGACGACCGAAGCTGCTCCGCGCAGGCCCGCCCAGCTTACGAGCGCGACCTGGCAGGGGTTCGTCTTAAAGGGCGCCAGGAGCACGCCGACGGCGATGGGACGGCTCACGAAGAGCATAAACGCCATGAGCGCCAGGCCCGGCAGCAGCATCTGCGGCAAGCGCGCGGGCGTCACGAGCAGGCCGAGCAAGAAGAAGATCGTCATCTCTGCCATCTCGGTGAGGGTGTCAAAGAAGTGTGCCATCTCGACCTTGCCGGTGATGTCGCTGGCACCCAGCACAATGCCGGCCAGGTATACAGCCAAAAAGCCGTTGCCGCCCAGATAGCTCGGTAGCGCGTAGGCGACGATGGCCACGGCGAACAAAAAGATGGTCTGCGCGTCCTTGGCCGTTGCGTGCGCGCGTTCAATTAGGCGGCTCGCCGCCCAGCCGATGGCAAGGCCCAGGCCCGCGCCCAGGATAATCTGCTTGGCCAGCAGTGTGGGAATGTTGATGTCGCCGCCGGCCGCGAGTGTGGCGAGCACGGCGGTGAGCATGTAGGCGACGGGGTCGTTGGAGCCCGATTCGACCTCGAGCAGCGAGTCGGTGCCGCCCTTCAGCGACAGGCTGTGCTCGCGTAGAACACTAAAGACGCTGGCTGCGTCGGTGGATGCTACGACCGATCCCAGCAGCAGGCCGCCGATCCAGTCGAACCCCAGCGCGAAGTGGGCGAACACGCCGGTGATGCCGGCAGTGATGACGACGCCGAGCGTGCTCAGCAACACCGCGGGCACGGAGACGGGTTTGGCACGGTCGATATTGGTGTTAAAGCCGCCGTAGAACATGATGAACAGCAGCGCCGTGCTGCAGACGGTTTCGGTAAGCGCATAGTCGCTAAAGTCGATATGCGCCGGGCCGTTGACACCCAGCAGCATGCCGAGCGCGATAAAGATGAGCAGGGTGGGGAAGGGGAGTTTTTTGCCGACGGGTTTGATGGTCAGGCACAGAATAATAACGAGGCCGATAAAGAGAAGGATCTGGTTCATGGATGGTGTCCGCTCCTGGGTGGTTGGCGTGGCACGGTCAGTTGTTTGCGGTTATTTGTACCCAAAGATGGTGGGTTTATGGGGTTGGATTGCGGGCGTGCGCGATATCGTCATAGACGGCTGCCGTCTTTGCCTCTGCTCGGAAACCCTTTCCAGCTTTATTGCAACGGAGTACAATGGGTAACGTTTAAGTTCAACTTGAAGTTTTAGTTGCGGCACCGGGTTTCGGCCGCAATGCAAGGAGAGGCGTACCATGGCGATCTATGTGACATCTGATGCTCACGGGCACGTGCGTGCGCTTGACGAGGCCCTGTCTAAGATCTCGTTGACGTCCGACGACACGCTGTACGTGCTGGGCGACATGATCGATCGCGGGCCCGATCCGGTCGGCGTTATTAAGCTCGTGCGCTCGCTGTCCAACGCCCACGTGCTCAAGGGTAATCACGAGCAGATCATGCTCGATGCCATCATTGGCCAGGATCCGTTCGATGCCGAGACCTGGGATATCAACGGTGGCTGGACGACGCGCGAGCAGCTCAACGACATGGAATTTGAGGCATACGAGGAGCTCGTGCGATGGATGGCCGCGCTGCCGCTCTACGCGGTGGTCGAGACCGAGGAGCGCCCGTATCTGCTGGTACATGCTGGAATCGAGATGAAGGCGGCGCGCGCGTTTTTGCTTGAGCATGGCGTCGATTGTGCCGATGGCGTCGGAGCGGTGGGTGCCGATCGCGAGCTGCTGCAGCAGATGCTCGCAGTGCAGTCGTCCGATGACCTGCTGTGGATTCGTCACGGCTATTGGGATGTGCCGACCGGGCTGCTTTCTGCCGAGGGCAAGGGCCCGGTCGTGGTGAGCGGTCACACGCCCACGATATCGCTTGGGCGCTATTGCGAGGTTGGCGGCCTGGCAGGGCTCGATGAGGAGTCGGGCCGCGGGCAGATTGTGCGCCTGGGTG
>CABUZD010000184.1 GCA_902495945.1 uncultured Collinsella sp. | reverse complement strand
GCGCCGTGTCCGATCTCGAGGGCATCGCCTCCGTTGGCGTCAAGGACCTTGCCACCAACCTTGTCTCCATGATGCTCTCGTCCAAGGCTCCGGCTTCCGAGCCGGCGGTCGAGGCCGAGGCCGTCGGCGACAAGCTCGCACTCACCGTGCGTGTCGTGGTGTTCTTTGGCTATCCGTTCAAGAAACTCGCCGAGGCCGTTCGCGCCGCCGTGGTCGCCGCCATCGATGCCCAGGTGGGCGTTGAGGTTGAGCGTGTTGACGTTTGCATCGACGGCCTCGTTTTCCCCAAGGAGTAACCTTTGAGCCTTAAGGTTTATCGCGGGCGTACGCTTGCCCGCAGTCAGGCGCTGCAGCTGCTGTTCCAGGCCGAGGCCACGGACAGCCCGCTCGAGCGCGTCCTCGAGGGTGATTTCCTGATCTCGAAGGGTCCCCTCGACCCCTATGCGCTGGAGCTGTGCCGCGGTGCCTATGAGCATATCGACCGCATCGACTGTGCTCTGCGCTCTGTTGCCAAGAACTGGGATCTTATGCGCATGCCCGGCGCCGACCGCAACCTGCTGCGTATCGCCGTTTACGAGATGCGTTTCCTCACCGACGAGGAGGTCTCTGACGCCATCGTGATCAACGAGGCCGTCGAGCTTGCCAAGGCCTATGGCACCGACCAGTCCGCGTCGTTCGTCAACGGCGTGCTGGGCAAGATCGCTCGCAGCGAGGAGTTGCCGGGCGAGGACCTATACCAGGAGCTGCTGGCCGAGGATCGCGCTCGCGAGGAGGCACAGGCTGCCGAGGCTGCCGCTAAGGTTGCGGTTGCCCAGGCTGCGGCCGGCGTTCTCGACGAGGATGCCGAGGTCACCGAGGCCGAGACCGGTACCGTCGAGGAGTAGCCATGCCAGAGGGTTCCGTCCGCAACTTCGACGAGATTTCGGACCGCTTGGACCAGATCATCGCGACCGTTCGCTCCAAGGATACGTCCCTGGAGCGGTCGCTCGATCTGTTTGACGAGGCGATTGAGCTGGGCTCCCGTGCGGTCGACATGGTCGATAAGTTTGAGCTGACGCCTCGCGAGGCGGATAAGCTCGAGCAGGAATACGATGAGGATGCGGCAAATGAATCCAAGGATAGCCAGGCCGCGTCTCCGGATACGAATGGTTGATGGCATTCATGAAACGTGTGCGTCTTGATTACGAACTGATTTCACAGGGCATCTGCGCCGATCGCGCGGATGCCCTTCGCACTCTTATGGCCGGCTTGGTCTCGAGTGGCGGCGAGCGTTTGACTTCGCCAGGCCTTAAGGTGATCCCGGGCTTGCCACTGCACGTGAAGGGACGCATTCCCTATGTTGGCCGCGGCGGTCTTAAGCTCGAAGGCGCGCTTGATGCGTTCGGTATCAATCCGACGGGCCTTGCCTGTCTGGATGTGGGCTGCTCTACCGGCGGCTTTACCGATTGCCTGCTTAAGCGCGGAGCTGCGACCGTTGTCTCGGTGGACGTGGGTCGCGCTCAGTTCGATTGGTCGTTGCGTCAGGACGATCGCGTGACGCTGCATGAGCGCACAAACGTGACACAGCTGCCTGAGCTTGGCTATGCCGGCACTCTCGACCTGGCTGTGTGTGATGTCTCGTTTACCAGCATCGCGAACATTATCGATGCGGTGCTGGCGTGCCTGAAGCCTTCGGGTTCGTTTTGCACGCTCGTAAAGCCCCAGTTTGAGGCGCCAGCTGCGCTGGTGGGCGAGGGCGGCATCGTGACCGACCCCGCCGTCCGCCGCGATACGCTCGTGGCGGCGGTTGAACTCTTTGCTGCCAAGGGCCTGTTCCCGGTCGATGTGTGCTTGTCACCCATTCATGGCGCCAAGGGCAACGTTGAGTTTTTCCTGTACGGCGCAAGGTTAGTCCCCGGCGACCGTTCGCAAGACGAGCTGCAATCCCAGGTATCGGTTTTGAGCGAGAAAGCTGCAACGCTATGAAGGTCTTTCTGGTTCCCAATTACTACAAGCAAGAGGCGGTCGAGAGCGGCCTGATGCTCGAGCTTTGGCTTTCGCGCCAGGGCTACGAGGTCGCATGGGCTGCCGACCAGCGCTCCAAGATCCAGAGCACGCCCGATGTTGACGATGCCGACCTGGTCATTACGCTCGGCGGCGACGGCACGCTGCTGCGCGCTGCCCGCATCCTCAACCATCGTGAGATTCCTATCCTCGGTCTTTCCTATGGTCACCTGGGCTTTCTAACTGCTGCGAGCCCCGAGGAGCGCGACATCCTGCAGGTCGTGAGCGACGCCCTGTCCGGTGAGCTGCACGTGAGCCGTCGCGCCACCATCGCCGCGGATATCGTGTCCGTACGCGAAGACGGTACGAAGGATGTCGTTCGCACCTTCGCCCTCAACGACATGGCGCTTACCCGCGGTCCGCTGTCCGATATGGTCGAGTTCGACATCACGGTGTCCGGCCATCATATCGACCGTCTGCGTGGCGACGGCGTGGTCGTGTCCACGGCGACTGGTTCTACGGGTTACGCGCTCAGTGCCGGTGGCCCCATCGTGAGCCCCGACTATACGGGCATGGTCTGCGTACCCATTGCGCCGCACACCATTCAGGCCCGTGCCTTCTTGACTTCGCCGAGTGATGTCGTCGAAATCTTTATGTCTGATGACCGTCCGAGCGTTCCGGCGATCGCTATCGATGGACAGTTTATTACCTGCGATGGCACCGTTGAGAGCGTGGCTGTGCGCCGCGGGCCCGGAGATGTGCTGCTCCTCGATTACGGTCCCGAGAGCTTCTATAACTCGGTGAGCCGCGTATTCTACGGAGTTCGTCATGATCGATGAGCTGCAGGTTTCTAACATTGCACTCATTCGAGAGGCGACGCTGGTGCCGAGTGCCGGCCTGACTGTCCTGACTGGCGAGACCGGCGCCGGCAAGACCGCGCTCCTCTCGGCCCTCAAGCTTATTTTGGGCGAGCGCGCGGATTCGTCGACGGTGCGCGAGGGCGAGGCACTGGCGAGCGTCGAGGCGCGACTCTTCGACGGGCCGCACGACACGGAGGGGTTCACCGTACAGCGTAGCCTTTCTGCCGAGGGCCGCAGCCGCGTGAAGATTGACGGCCGTATCGCCAGTGTGCGCGAGCTTTCGGAGCGCGTTGGCGTGATGATGGATCTGTGCGGCCAACACGAGCACCAGCGCTTGCTCGAT
>CABUZD010000183.1 GCA_902495945.1 uncultured Collinsella sp. | reverse complement strand
CCAATGCGACATCGTAGCGCTCGTCACGGCGCAACGGAAGCGATTCAAGGAGTTCGGCGATGCGATGTCGGTAGTATGGAAGATTCTCGATACCCTGACGGACCTCGACGCTCTTACTCCAGCGAGGCAGCTCCCCCACCGGAATAGCGGGAATAGACTCCCGTGCCGGCCCCGCGACATGAAGGATATCGACAAGACGAGCAATCTCCAAAAAGCGAACAACTTCACCCGATGCATTGACGAGCGAAAGCAGGCCTTCTCGCCTCATGAGCTCACGAGCGCGTGTAAGCAGGAATGCCAAGCCCGTCGAATCGATAAAGCTAACAGCCTGACAGTTGATGACGACACGACGCACGCCGCGGCCAATCAAAGCATCCAACCGCCGACGCAGCGCAGGCACCGTGGCGATGTCGATATCGCCTGGTGGCGTCAAAACCGCTATGTCATTCCACTCATTCATACGACCATGGTTCCCAAAAAAGCCCACTCAATGCATTCGTTTCCCTAACCGTACGGATTCAGCCCGCCCAGCGTCGTCTATGAACGACCCCGTAAAAACTCAAGGGACACCAATGCAATGTCATCGTCCAGCGCCGATTCGGTAAATCGGTCAAGCTCGCCCAAGACCTTGCCGCAAATGCCCGACACGCCCTCCCCCGAAACAGAAAGCAGAAGGTCGCGCAAGCGCTGCTCGCCAAAGAACACTCCGGTGCGGTCGCGGGTCTCAATCGTTCCATCCGTATACATGAAGAGCATGTCGCCGGGGGCGAACGTAAACACGCCTGTCTCGTACACCATGCTCTCAAAGGCACCGATTACACCCGATTGGCATCCAAGCAGCTCGACCTCTCCCCCACGAGCCTCGCCGCCACCCAGCGGCATCGACTCTGGCCTGATGACCATGGTCGGAGGATGGCCCGCCGAACAATACGTTGCGCGTCCGGCTTTAAGGTCAATCTTGGCGATAAAGGCCGTCACGAACGTCTCGACCCTCGAAAAGCCCATGAGCATGCTGTTAAGGGAGCGTGCCATGCGGGCCGGTCCAGCGCCCTCCCAAGCATATGCCGTCAGAGCCGTCTTGACGAGCGCGGACATCGATGCGGCCTCAATGCCTTTGCCAGACACATCACCCAGAATCATGACGGCGCAGTCGTCGGGAAGACGGATGAGCGTATAGAAATCGCCGCCGACCAACGCCGAGTTCGTGGCCGACAGGTACACCGAATCGGTTGCGATACCCGGAACATCCCCCAGGGAATTTCTCATGCCGATCTGGAGGGTCTGAGCGATATGGCGCTCCTCGCGCTTTTGAGATTCGCCTTCGTAGATCAGTTCAAAATCATGCGCTAAGTGCACCAAGTAGTCATATTCAAGGTCATCAATCGGCTCTTGGCTACCATCACGAAGCAGCAGCGCGCGCGTAGTCGGGCTCTTCGCAACAGAAGCAGGAACAATCGCGTCGTTACTGCGCTTGCCATCACCCTCAGAGCGCGGGCGCCCCGCCTCGATGCCGGAGTCGACGTAGAGACCTTGACAAGGCAGACCATGCGCCCTAAGCCAGCCTCCCATAGGCATCGATTCGTCAACGCGAGTAATGCGGACGTGTTTAAGGTCCTCGGCACTCGTGCCGCCCAAAACAGATGCCTCAAAGCCATCAGGGCCAGCCCCCAAACGTGCCGCCGGCGCCGTCGTGGAAAAGAAAAGCTTCTCGGGATCGTCCGGCAAAGCAACGCGACTGCCGCCTTCAAAATCTATGACGTAGGAGTCCAGACTGGCGTCATACTCAACAGGGCAAAAATGGCAGTTGAGCATATTGCAGATCTCGGACGATACCGCCTGGGTAGCCGCGGCGGAATCGTCTAGAAAGGTAAACAACTCATCACGTAAGACATTGAGCGAGCGGCCAAGCTCGGCCGTGCGACGGGAGCGAAGGCTCGATGCCATGCCGACCAGCTGGATAGACAGGTAATCGCAAATGACCTCGAGTACGTTAACGTCATAGGCGAGCGGTACCTGGGGGCGTTTCCAACCAACTTCCAGCACGCCAAGGATCTGCGTACCGTAAAAAACGGGAAGACAGATCTCGCTGCGGTACGGAGGCATATCCTGCACGCGCAACAGGTGCTTAGAACGATTGTCCAGGTCCATGAACATACCGGAGGCGGCCCTATCGCCCTCAAGGTCCTGTTGAATCGACAAGCGACAGGCACGCGACTCGCGAAGAACATACGTCGGAATGCCAGCGCCATACGGCAAAAACTCGGGCAGGTAGCTGTCGTACAGCTCCTTGGAAACACCGCGTAGCTTAAAACCGCCGCTCTCAGAAAAATAGATAGCGGCACCCGAAGCATCGAGCGTTCCTGCAAGCTGGTTCAAAACAGTATCAAGCAGGCTGGGTAACTCATCGGAGCCCACAGTGCTCATAATGACCGAGAGCGTGCCAGAGAGACGCTTGTTCGCCACTCTAAGCTCCGATAACGCACGCTTGAGTTGACGGTCGTGAGAATACTGTTCCTCGATACTGTGAAGCGCCACTAGGACACGTGGTGCGCGGCGCCCAAAGATGCGTGGAGGCGTTACGGAGCCCGCGCGAACCAAGACGGGGATAAAAGAGCCGTCACTCAGCTTGAGCATCAGTTCGTTTTCGGAGCCATCAGTTTCAAATGGCAGACGATGTTCCGTCGCACGTTCAAAAGCGGACGAGTACAGGACGTCTTTAACATCTCCACCGATGACATCGGCGCGTTCCTCGCACATCAACCCAAGTAAGCGATTATTCACATGCAGAATGGTTCCGTCGAGTTCACAAATGATGACAGCATCGCTCGTGATCTCGACTAGTTGGGCAACGTCTGCCCACTCGTTGCGTTCAAGCGTTTCCATCGTGGACCCCACCGTCTATCGGTAACAAAAAAGCCTCCGAAGAGGCTTCTTAAATGCGATGGTGTCGGAGGCGGGACTTGAACCCGCATGACCAAAAAGCGGTCACTAGCACCTCAAGCTAGCGCGTCTGCCAATTCCGCCACTCCGACATGCTATGTTGTTGATTCACGGTTCGTTTTGTTGGACCCGCGCGTTCAACGAGGAAGATAATAACCTAAGATTCGAGAACTGTGCAAGCACTTTTTTCAAAAAAGTTTACAAATTTGTAAATGCGCAGGTAGACTGACCTGTTCGGGCAGGAATGAGGTTGCTTTCCAACT
>CABUZD010000182.1 GCA_902495945.1 uncultured Collinsella sp. | reverse complement strand
ATTCCGCAGCCCGCAAAGCGGCCCCGCAGCGCGAAGCGCGATGCGGAGCCTCTTTGCATGTCCGAGGACGTTCCGGAGAGAAACCCCGTCACGCCCCCGGATTCCCTGCGTTTACGGCCTTGAGGTCGGCTCGCGGAGAAGGATGTGGTTGATGGGAATACGTGTCCCTTTCGCTGTTTCGCGGCTTTGCCGCGAAAGGCGCGTTACTTTGGGATGGGTGGGGAACGCGGTTGTTGCGGCAACTGGTCCTCGCCAGAAATTACCCTTGGTGTACTTGCGCCTCTCTTCCCTCGTGCTACACTTGCAATTGCTGTTTCAGGGCGGGGTGAAATTCCCCACTGGCGGTAAATCGGGCGGTGCCAAAGGGGTGCCGTGGCGCAGGCGAGGTGTCTGCGACCGAGCCGATGAGTCCGCGACCCGAGCGTGTGTTGGTTCGCATGCCGGCTGAACTGGTGAGATCCCAGTACCAACGGTTAGAGTCCGGATGAAAGAGGCAGGTGATCTTATGTCTGAACAGTCGCAGCATATCCATTTTGAGAACACGAATAGGTGGAGCACCAAACAGCTCGTTACCATGGCGCTGATGTGCGCCTTGGGCGCCCTGTTTATGTATGTGCAGCTACCCATCCTTCCCTCGGCGCCGTTTTTGACGTATGACCCGTCGCTGGTGCCGGCGATGGTGTGCGGTTTTGCGTATGGTCCTGGCGCCGGCACTGCTGTTGCCGCCATGGCGATCGTTATCCATGCGCTCACCACGGGTGACTGGGTCGGCGCGCTTATGAACCTGGTTGCCACGCTGGGCTACATTCTGCCCGCGGCTACCGTTTACCAGAAGATGCACACCTATAAGGGTGCCGTGATTGGCCTGGTGCTCGGCGTCATTGCCGCTACGGCGCTGTCTATGGTCGCAAACCTTACCATTGGCGTTTGGTTCTGGTATGGCTCGGTCGATGCGATCGCCCCGCTCATGATTCCTGCCGTACTGCCGTTCAACCTTATCAAGACCGTGCTTAACTCGGTGTTGACGCTGGCGGTGTATAAAGCAGTCTCCAACCTCATCACGCCTAAAAAGGACCAGGTCAAAGGCCGCGCATGATTGAGTGTCGGGGCGTTTCCTTTAGTTATGACGGTGCCGCACCGGCGCTCGACGGCGTCGATCTGAATATCGAGGACGGTGAGTTTTTCTGCATCCTCGGTGGCAATGGGTCGGGCAAGTCGACGTTTGCCAAGCATCTGAATGCGTTGCTGCAGCCCGATGCGGGCACGGTGCGCATTAACGGCATGGATGCGTCCGATCCCGAGCTGGTCTACGACATTCGTTCGACCGCGGGCATGGTATTCCAGAATCCCGATGATCAGCTGGTGGCAACGCTTGTCGAAGATGACGTTGCGTTCGGTCCCGAAAACCTTGGCGTGCCATCGGCGCAAATTGCGCAGCGCGTGCGCGAGGCGCTGAAGGGCGTGGGCCTAGTGGGCTTTGAGCGCCACGAGACCCATGCGCTTTCGGGCGGCCAAAAGCAGCGCGTGGCGCTTGCCGGCGTGCTCGCCATGGAACCGCGCGTGCTCGTATTGGACGAGGCTTCCTCGATGCTCGATCCGCGTGGGCGCAAGGGCCTCATGAAGGCTTGCCGCGCGTTGCACGATCGCGGCATGACCATCGTGATGATTACGCACTTTATGGAGGAGGCCGCCGAGGCCGATCGTGTCGCCGTGTTTCAGGCGGGACGAGTTGCCATGATCGGTACGCCCGAGGAGATTCTGACGCGGGCGAATGAACTCGCTCAGCTCAACCTGGATATGCCGGCGTCGTGCTGCTTAGGTAGGACACTTCGTGCGAAGGGCGTGCCCGTTTGCGCGCAGGTACGTGAGGCGGATATGGTCGCCGAGATTGCGCAGACTTATGCCGAGCGAAGTGGGGCAGGCACCGCGGGGCAGTCTTCCGCATCCCAGTTGGAAATCGCTGACGGCACTGTTCCGGTAGACAACGAGGGCAACGCGTCGGAGCCCGTCATAGAGCTATCCCATGTTTCGTACAGTTATTCGCTCAGTCCGCGCGAGCGCCGCCGCTGGCATAAGCGCTCGGCCACTGCGGGCAAATCGAGCAAACAGGCTCTCTGGGGAAACGACCCCAGCAGTCCGTGGGCGCTGCGCGATGTATCGCTGACGGTGCGTCGCGGCGAGTTCCTGGGGCTAGCAGGCCATACCGGCTCGGGTAAATCGACTCTGGTCCAGCATCTCAACGGGCTGATCCGTCCGCAGGAGGGAAGCATTTGCGCGCTGGGGCTCGACCTATCAAACAAGAAAGACGCCGCTGCGGTTAAGGCCAAGGTCGGCGTGGTGTTTCAGTATCCTGAGCGTCAGCTGTTTGCCGAAACCGTGGCGCAGGACGTGGCGTTTGGTCCGCACAACCTTGGCTTGCCGCAAGATGAAGTCGACCGTCGTGTCGAGTCATCGCTCTCGCGCGTGGGCCTCGATCTTTCCACGGTCGGCGACAAGAGCCCCTTTGAGCTTTCGGGCGGCCAGCAGCGTCGCGTGGCGTTTGCCGGCGTGCTCGCCATGGAACCTGAGGTGCTGGTGCTCGACGAGCCCATGGCGGGCCTCGATCCGGCTGCCCGCAGGGATTTCCTGGAGCTCATTGGCCGTTTACATGACGAAGGCCTGACCGTTGTCATGGTTTCGCACAGCATGGATGACCTGGCAAATTGTTGTGACCGTATCGTTGTGATGAACGAGGGCGCGGTGTTTGCCGAGGGAACGCCCACGCAGGTTTTTGCGCATGCGGATGAGCTTAAATCAATCGGCTTGGGTGTTCCCGCCGCCCAGCGCATGGCGCTGGCGCTCGCGAAGGCAGGCGTGCCGCTGCGCTTTGACGGCCTCTATACGGTTGAGTCGCTGGCAGACGAGTTGGTGGACCTGCTAATCGGTCGCTCGGGCGGTCCTTCTAACGTCGCGGACATTGCTAAATCAAAGACGGTCGCGCGAGAGGAGGGCTGCTAATGGAGGCGTTTTCGTTTGGCAGCTACTATCCCGGCGATAGTGCGATCCACCGCCTAGACCCGCGAACTAAGTTGCTCTTGGGCTTTGTGTTTCTGATCACGACGCTCACAGTCAGCAGCTTCCGCGGACTGGCCCCGGTCGCAATCTTCGTTGTCCTGATCTATGCCGTGTCCCGGGTGCCGTTGCGCCGGGTCCTATCATCGATGGCACCAT
>CABUZD010000181.1 GCA_902495945.1 uncultured Collinsella sp. | reverse complement strand
TTACACCGGAGCCCTGCCCCTGATCGTCACCTCGTTTGCGGTCATGATGCTCTCCACGCTCATCGCGCTGCCCATCGCCATCGGCTCTGCCATCTTTGCGGTCGAGATCCAACCCAAATTTGGTTCCAAGGTCTTTCAGCCGCTTATTGAGCTTTTGACCGGCATTCCCTCGGTCGTCTTTGGCCTGATCGGCTTCCATGTGGTCGTCGGTCTTATGAAGAGCGTTTTCCACGTGAGCACGGGCCTGGGCATCCTGCCCGGCGCCATCGTGCTGGCTGTCATGATTCTGCCGACGATGACCACGCTTTCGGTCGATGGCCTGCGCGCCGTGCCCGACAGCTACCGTCAGGGCTCGCTCGCGCTGGGCTATACCCGATGGCAGACCATCTGGCACGTGGTGCTCAAGTCTGCCATGCCGTCGCTCATGACCGCGGTCATCCTTGGCATGACCCGCGCCTTTGGCGAGACGCTCGCCGTGCGCATGGTGATCGGCGGTATCGAGGCCATGCCGACGTCGCTGCTGTCGCCGGCCTCGACCATCACCACCACGCTCACCACGTCCATGGCGGTCTATGCCGAGGGCTCGGCCCAGGACGATGTTCTGTGGGCGCTCGGTCTGCTGCTGATGGGCATGAGCCTCATCTTCATCCTGATCATCCACCTTATCGGCCGCAAGGGGGCGAAGGCTCGTGGCTAGCACGCGCATCCATATCGACGAGGCGAGACTCGGGCGTGTCCAAAAGCAGGACCGCATCGCCACGGGCGTGTTGACGGCGATCGTCGCCATCGTCATGCTCATCGTTGTTTCCATGGTGGCCTACATTCTGTTCGAGGGCATCTCCACGCTGTTCAAGCCGGGCTTCCTCACGCAACCCGCGCGCGCCAACGGAACCCAGGGCGGCGTGCTCTACCAGCTGTTTGACTCGTTCTACCTGCTGCTGATCACCCTGATTATCTCGGTGCCCATCAGCTTGGGCGGCGCGGTCTTTTTGGTTGAGTACGCGCCGGACGGCCCCATCCGCGACATCGCCTCCACCGCCATCGAGACGCTGTCCTCGCTGCCTTCCATTGTCGTCGGCATGTTCGGCTTTCTGGTGTTCTCGGTGCAGCTGGGCTGGAAGTACTCCATCATCTCCGGCGCCGTCGCGCTCACCATGTTCAACATCCCCATCCTGGTGCGCGTGATTCAGCAGGCGCTCGAGGACGTGCCACAGGCCCAGCGCGATGCGTGCCTGGCCATGGGCCTGACCCGTTGGGAGGCCACGCTGCACATCCTGATTCCCGAGGCCATGCCCGCGATCGTGACCGGCATTGTGCTTTCGGCCGGCCGCGTGTTTGGCGAGGCCGCGGCACTGCTCTTTACCTCGGGCATGAGCTCGCCGGTCCGTCTGAACTTCTTGAGCTTTAACCTGTCGAGCCCTACCTGCGCCTGGAACGTGTTCCGCCCCGGCGAGTCGCTCGCCGTGCACATCTACAAGATTTACGGCGAGGGCAGTCCCGAGGCCCAGCAGATCGTCTGGGGTACCGCCGCACTGCTGATGATCTGCGTGCTGCTGTTTAACGTAGTCGCCCGTATCGTAGGCAAGCAACTGGCAAGGAAGATGACGGCCGAATGAGCGAGATAAATGCAACGCCCGTAACCGAAGCGGCCACGTCCGAGACCCAGGACTTTTTGTCGAGCGTGGGGGAGAGCGAGAAGCGCGTTCGCGTAAGCGGAAAGGCCGTGAGCGACGAGGTCGTGCTCTCCACCAAGGACGTCAACGTGTACTATGGCGACCACCATGCGCTGCACGATACGTCGCTCGACTTTCACAAGGGCGAGATTACGGCGCTCATCGGGCCTTCGGGCTGCGGTAAGTCGACCTTCTTGCGTAGCCTCAACCTGATGAATCGCGAGATTCGCGGCTGCCGCGTGGAGGGCGAGATCAACTACCGCGGGCGCAACGTGAACACCAAGACCGAGAACACCTACGAGCTGCGTCGCTCCATTGGTATGGTGTTCCAGCAGCCCAACCCTTTCCGCAAGTCCATTCGCGACAACATCACGTTTGCGCCCAAGCGCCACGGCATCACCGACCGCGACGAGCTCGACCGCATGGTCGAGGAGAGTCTGCGCGGCGCGGCGCTGTGGGACGAGGTCAAGGACAAGCTCGACAAGAGCGCCTACGCGCTTTCGGGCGGTCAGCAGCAGCGTCTGTGCATCGCGCGCACGCTGGCGCTCAACCCCGACGTGATCCTGTTCGACGAGCCCTGCTCGGCGCTCGACCCCATCTCGACGCTGGCGATTGAGGACCTCATGACGTCGATCGTTGCCGAGCGCGCCATCGTCATCGTGACCCACAACATGGAGCAGGCGTCGCGCGTGTCCAACCGCACGGCGTTCTTCTACATGGGCGATATGGTCGAGTACGACGAGACTGACGAGATTTTCCAACGGCCCAAAGATAAGCGGCTGAATGATTACCTCACCGGCATGTTCTCCTAGTCCGGGGCATGCTTGAGGCCCGCGGCGGCCACGGTCGCCACGGGACTGATTGGAGAGGCGGGTCATCTCTTGTGGGAGATGGCCCGCCTTTTGCTCTGCGACCGAAACGACCACCACAAAGGGGACAGGCGCCTTCGTAGTGGTTTGGGGTGGGGCTCGCTGCTATCATGGACAACGTTGAATTTCTACGAAGGAGCAGGGCATATGGCGATTCTTTTGGGATGCGATTCCGTCAGCCTAGAGTTTCCCACCAAGCATATTTTCGATAGCGTGACGCTCGGCGTGGGCGAGGGCGACCGCATTGGTATTGTCGGTAAAAACGGCGACGGCAAGTCGACGCTGCTGAGCGTGCTCGCCGGCACGTTGGAGCCCGACGACGGCCGCGTGACGCACCGTCGCGGCACGACGATCGGATTGCTCGGCCAAAAGGACAACCTGGCCGATACCGACACCGTGCATCATGCTGTTGTGGGCGACACGCCCGAGTACGAGTGGGCGTCGAGTCCGCGTACGCGCCAGATTCTGGCCGGCCTCATCAGCGATGTGCTCTGGGAAGGCACAGTGGGCGAGCTTTCGGGCGGCCAGCGCCGTCGCGTGGACCTCGCGCGCCTGCTGATCGGCGACTACGACGTGCTCATGCTCGACGAGCCTACCAACCATCTGGACATGCGTACCATCAACTGGCTCGCACGCCACTTAAAGGCTCGCTGGCAGCGCGGTCAGGGCGCCATGCTCGTGGTCACGCACGATCGCTGGTTTTTGGACGAGGTCTGCACCAGCATGTGGGAGGTCCACGACGGCCAGGTCGATCCCTTCGAGGGCGGCT
>CABUZD010000180.1 GCA_902495945.1 uncultured Collinsella sp. | reverse complement strand
GGTGTTGCCGTGCAGGTGATCGATCTCGTGCTGCAGGCACACGCAGAACAGATCGCCCGAGGCCTCGTAGCGAATCAGGTTGGCGTCCAAGTCGTACGCCTCGACCACGACATGGTCGGGACGCTCAATCTCGCAGCTAATGCCGGGGATGGACAGGCAACCCTCGCTAAAGGGCACCAGACGGTCACTCTGCTCCACGATCACGGGGTTAATGAGCACGTAGGGGTCATAGTCGCTCTTGTCACTGTAATCGCAGTCGATGGTGACGAGCTGAACGAGCTCGCCAATCTGCGGGGCAGCCAGGCCGCAGCCGCCGTTCTCGAACATCATCTTCTTCATCTTCTCGGCAAGCGCCTCGATCGCCGGGGTGATCTCCTCGATGACGGCGCACTCCTGGCGCAGACGAGGGTCGGGCGACAGTACGATTCCGTTGGCTTCCATGGCCATCCTTTCGGGTTGTTACATCAAATCATAGGCGTCGACGTCAACGCTCACGCTCACGCCACGCACGGAGCCCACCTCTTTGAGGCAGGCGTCGATATCATCAGAGACATGGTACCCCACGGGCGACTTCACAAGCAGATGGAAGCGGTAACGGTCCTTGGCTCTCTCGATTACACACGAAGCCGGGCCCAGCACCTGCGGCACGGCACTCCCCGCCTGCAAAAAGTCGGGCGCGGCAGCATGCCAACGGCGCTTGAGGAGCTTTGCAATGCGCCCGATGTAGTCCTGTGCTTCGTCTCGGTTCGCCGACCACACCAAGATGTTGACCAGGCGAACAAAAGGCGGGTACAGCGCGTCGCGGCGCTGGTCCAGGTCGTAGTCGGTAAAGATCGAACGGTCATGCTCAGCGACGGCGCGAATGACCGGGTCCTCGGGCAGGTAGGTCTGGATGATGACCTCGCCGGGGCGATCACCACGACCGGCACGGCCGGCGACTTGCTCCAGCAGATCGTAGGCGCGCTCCCCTGCGCGGAAGTCCGGCAGCTTGAGGGCGAAGTCGGCATTGACCACGCCCACGAGCGTGACCTCGGGAAAGTCGAGGCCCTTTGCGATCATTTGGGTGCCCAGCAGCACCGCGCAATCGGCGGCATCGAACTTCTCAAGCAGCTTTTTGTGCGCATCCTTGACGCGCGTGGAATCGGCATCCATACGAATAATGGCGACGTCCTCGGGCAACATTTGGTGCAGTGCGTCCTCGATCTGCTGCGTACCCAAGCCCATTTTTGCCAGGTAGCGACTGCCACATTTGGGGCAACGGCTCGTGGGCGCGGGATACGGCTGCACGCGCCAAGACGAACCGCATGTGTGACACTGCAGCGTGTGCGTGCGCTCGTGATACGTAAGCGCGGTGGAGCAGTGGTTGCAGGTGGGGACGCAGCCGCACTCGCGGCACATAAGGAACGGCGCAAAGCCACGGCGGTTATGCAGCAACACGGCCTTCTCGCGGCGCTCGACCACACGCTCCAGGCCTTCCATCAGCGGTTTTGAGAACATAGAGCGGCTGCCGTGCGAGAACTCGCGGCGCAGGTCGGCAATGCGGACTGTCGGCAGCACGGCGTGTCCCGGGCGCTCGGGCATCTCGACGCGCGTCCAGGTGGCACCGTTATACGTGCCACGGCGGCAGCGGTCGAGGGCCTCAGCAGAAGGCGTGGCCGAGCCCAGCGCGAGCGGGCAGCGATAGCGACGCGCCATCTCGGCCGCCACTTCGCGCGCATGGTAGCGCGGGCTGGAACCCTGCTTGTAACTGGTCTCGTGCTCCTCGTCGATGATGATAAGGCCCAAGTCGCTGAGCGGGCAAAAGAGCGCCGAGCGGGCGCCCACGACCACGCGCGCGGCACCGCTGGCGACCATATCCCATTGGTCCAAGCGTTCACCGGCCGAAAGGCGCGAGTGGAAGACCGCAACCGTTTCGCCAAAGCGCGAGCGAAAACGGCCGACGGTCTGGGCCGTCAGCGAGATCTCGGGCACGAGCACGCAGGCCGAACGGCCGGCTGCCAGCACGCGCTCGATGGCGGAGAGGTAGACCTCGGTTTTGCCGGAACCGGTGACGCCATCGACGAGCACCACGTCGCCGTGTGCATCCAGGCGAGCTCGCTCAATCTGCGCGAGCGCCTGCTGCTGGCCGTTGGTGAGTGCCACCGGCGCCTTACCGCTCGCCGAGGACAGCGTGGTCTGCTCGCTGCAGCCACGCCACGCACGGCGCTCTTCCACCACCACGACACCGCGTTTTTCAAGCGCCTTGATGGTCGCCGACATGCTGTTATAGAGCAGGTTGAGGTCGCGCGTCGTGACCGGGCCGCATTGGAGCGCCTCGATGAGCTGACGTTGGCGAACCGCTGTCTTGGGCGGCGTGTAGTCGAAACCCTCGGGCGTGAGCATGACCCAGCGGTTTTGGATAGGCTTGACGGCGGGGCGCTCAACCGTCCACACGCCGTCATCGCCCTTGACCACGCGCGGACTTCCACCCGGGGGCAAGAACAAACGCAGGCACTCGGAAAGCGTCGCGACATACTCGCGGCTCATCCAGCGTGCGATACGGGCAGCCTCGACAGTAAAGAGCGGTTTGCTGAGGATAGCCTCGATGGGCTTGATGCGTGCGGGGTCGAGGGCGATGTTGCCTTGTAGGTCGCCCAGCTCAGGCGCAATGTCGACAATATAGCCCGCGGCGGCACGGTTACCAAAGTGGACCAGGACCGTTGATCCGATCTGCGCTTCGCTAGCAAGAGGTTGAGGAATGCCATAGGCAAACGGCTCGGACAGCGCACGCGTTGGGATGTCGAGAACCACGCTCGCATAGGCGGCGATGGGCTCAGGTGCGGGCTCGGGCTGCGCCGGGGCGGCGGCAGGAGCCGCGGACTTCGGAGCTTCCTCCGGTTCCGGCGAACCAAACAGCGAAAGTTGCTCGACCATGGCCCCAGCACCTCCTATCCCATACGTCTACAGAAACAAGAGCCCCGCTCGGGTGAACGGGGCTCGGATACATACGTTTGCGCAGCGATTACAGCGCCATCGTGCGGGCGCGGTCGATGCGCGCCAAGCAATCGTCGCGGCCGACGAGTGCCATGGTCTCGCCCAACGGAGGGCTCACCATGTTGCCGCAAACGGCGACGCGCACGGCCTGGAACACCACGCGCTTCTTAAGGTCCATCTGCTCGGGCAACGGCTCAAGCGCAGCGTCGATGTTGGCAGCCGTCCACTCGTCCACGCCCTCGAGCGCGCCCTTGGCGGCATCCAGAATGGCACCCATGCCCTCCTTGGCCAGGCCCTTGTTGACGGACTTCTCGTCATACTCGAGCGTCTCGGCCGTAGCGAAG
>CABUZD010000179.1 GCA_902495945.1 uncultured Collinsella sp. | reverse complement strand
TAAACTGGTCCATGCAGATATTGCCAACCTGATGCACGCGCTCGCCGCGATACAGCACATCCATACGATTGGAAAGCGTACGCGATAGGCCATCGGCATAACCGATCGGCAGCGTGCAGATCTGAACGCGCGTACGCGGTACGCGGTAGGTAAAACCGTAGCCCACGCCCTCACCCATCGCAGGGTGCGCCACGCGCGTCACACGCGCATGGACGCTCATAACGGGATCAAGCTGCATCACGCGGCCACTCAGCTCGCACGGCTGCATGCCATACAAGCCAACGCCGGCGCGGATCATATCAAAATGCATCGAGGGGTCGAGCATCGAGGACGGCGTGTTGGCGCAGTGCACGATACCGCACTCAAAACCCGCATCCTTAATGGCCTGAACGGCCTCGGTAAAGCGCTGACACTGCAGCTTGTAGTCCCAGCCCGAAGGTTCATCGGCCGTGGCGAAGTGCGTAAATACGCCGTCGCACTGAATACCGCGATGGAAATTTATACCGCGGACAAAGTCGAGCACCTGCGTGTAGTGTACGCCGATACGATTCATACCTGTCTCGATGGCGAGATGATACTTGCCCACCTTGCCCGCCGCGACGGCACATTCGCCATACGCAAGAGCAAAGTCAGACGTATAGACCGAGGGCATGATATCAAACTCGAGCAACGTCGGAATGGCCTCGATAGGCGGCTCGCTTAGGATGAGGATGGGCTTCGTAATCCCGCCCTGTCGGAGCTCAACGCCCTCGTTAACCGTCGCCACGGCAAACATGTCGGCACCGGCCGAATACATGATCTTGGCGCACTCAACAGCTCCATGACCATAAGCATCGGCCTTGACCACGCAGCACAGGCGCTGACGTGGATTCAGCAAGTTCTTATAGGCCCTCGTGTTGCGACGGAGCGCCCCACGGTCGATCTCGACCCAGGACCAGCGCGTCAAATCGGCTTTATTCATGATTAGTCATCCGACCCTTCGTCCATGATTCCCAGATCTTCGAGCGCATCCTTTGCCGCCAGCTCCATGGCAGGACCGATCAAGTCGATAAGATCGGTCGCGATAACGCTCTTCTCACCATACTCCGTCGCCGCGGCAAAACCGGCGTAGCTGTGAAGTGTGACGGCGTACGAATACAGCAACTCCCAACGATCCATCTCGTCGCGCATGGTGGCAAGCGTGCCGGCCAAAATACCCGCGAGAACATCACCCGAACCGGCAGTTGCCAGAGAAGCCGGACCCGAGAGCGGCAGCAGTACACGCTCAACGCCACAGATAGCCGTCGTCGGCCCCTTGGCAATGACCACCAGATTGTCGGAGCCTGCAGCCCAGACAACCTTCTGCGCGGCTGCAATCGCGGTACCAAGGTCGTTCACCTCGTCACCGGCAACCAGACGCGAAAGCTCACGATAGTGCGGCGTCATAACCAACGGCTGCTCGCGACGATACATCTCGGGGTTACTATCAATACCGTCAATGGCAATCTTAGCAAGGCAGTTGAGTGCATCGGCATCCAAAATAAGCGGTACATCAAGCTCGAGCAAGCCCGAAACCAACTGCATAGCGCCGGCAGACGTCGTCATACCGGGACCGCACAGTACGCAGCTGTACTTCTTTGCAATCTCGCACACCGTCATGCGCGCAGCGGCGCCAAAGGAGCCGCGGGAATCAGACGGAATAGCAAAGACGGGAATCGAAGGAAGTGCCATGCGAATAAGATTAGCGCAGGCGTCAGGAGCCGCGACTGCCACGTAACCAGCACCCGCGCGAGCTGCAGACTTGGCCGCCATAATGGCAGCACCAGGATATTGCGCAGATCCGGCGACAATAAGCACAGAGCCACGGGAATACTTATCGATATTCGTAGGTAGTGGAGCAAAGTAATCAACTAAGTCACCGGGCTCGACAATCTCGGCGGCGTGGTCGACATCATCGATGACCTCGTCAAGACGGTCGTAAAGATTGCCGCAGATCAAATCGCCAGCATACTCAGGGCCATCAGCGCTATACAAACCAATCTTGGGCGCAATCATCGTCACCGTATGCTCGGCACGAATGCAGTCGTCATCAACAACGCCCGTCTCGGCATTCAGGCCCGAGGGGACATCAATGGATACGACACAATCGGCGCATTCATTGACCGTAGGAATCCAGATGGAGAACGGCGCACGCAGATTCCCGTGGAAGCCGGTACCAAATATGGCATCGACAACAACATCGGCCTTATCGATCAAAACCTCGAGTTCGTCACGCGAGGGGCCGACGCAAACGTGCACATCGCGGCCGGCAGTACGACGAGCAACATGACGTGCCAGAGCAGCAGGAATCTCATCCGGCTCAACCGGAGAAACGATATCGACGTCCACACCCTTATGGCTCAGGATATCGGCGGCAACCCAACCGTCGCCGCCATTATTACCAAAACCGACCAGAACGAGAACCCGATCGGGATTGAGCTTCAAGACCTCGTTGGCGGCAAACTCACCCGCTAGCTCCATAAGCTCGGCCTTCGAAGTCCCTTCGCGTTCGATGATATCCTCGAGACGAACGACTTCTTCGGTACTCAAAACCGGTTTCATCTATGCTCCTAGCGTATCTTGCGAAGCATCGCCCAGGTGCTCCGTCAATGCTGAATTCTGCAGCTGCTCAAGCTCATCTAAAACAGAGCGAGCCTCTTTAAGTGTCTGCGCAACGCGTTTCTTGGTGCTCACCTTTTCATCTTTTGGCTTAGGCCGAGCATCTTCGGTAATCGCGATGGCATTCGCAACGGCCAAGTCTCCCGTAAGCGTAATGGAAAGAGCGACCTCAACAACACCCAGTTCTTGAGCGATCTCGAGAGCACGGCCCGAAAGCAGCGCCTTCGGTTTGCCGAGTTTATCACACGTTACCGAAACATCCTTGCGACCCACGCCTTGACTAAAACCCGTCCCGAGAGCTTTAAGCACCGCCTCGCGCGAAGCAAAGCGGCTCGCATAGTGAGCAGCGGGACGCGATGATGCATCGCAATACGCACGCTCTTCTTCGGTAAACACACACCGAGCAAACGACGGCGTCTTTTCAAGAATTGATTTCATCCGGGAAATCTCGACGATATCAACGCCGATACCAGCTTCAGCCATGTTCACCTCCATATCGCACAGACTAAGTTATTGTAGCCCGTTCACAGAAGATGCGACAAACGAGGGTTATAAAACACAGCTACTATGTGAGACAAAAGCCCATAAACGCAAAAAGGGGGAGGCCGCGTGGCCTCCCCCTTCTCAGTTCAAGCGTACGGCTCGGTGCCGTCCACCGGTCAGCGGCGCCCTGGCCTCCCACGGGCTGACC
>CABUZD010000178.1 GCA_902495945.1 uncultured Collinsella sp. | reverse complement strand
GGGCCGGCGCCATGCGGGGCCCGGCTTTATTTTTGAAGTACTTATTGCCAAATGGGGGCCCGCGCAGCGTCGGCCGGTCCGCCGTTCGGTAGAACGGCGGAACTAAATCAACTTGAAGCCCTTGCGCTTGCCCACAGAAAGGGTGTCGCCCAGCTTAAGGGCGCTGGGATCGATGTTATAGCTCTTGGGAGCCACGGCCTTGCCGTTGATCTTGACGCCGCCGCCGTCGATATCGCGACGAGCCTGGCCGGCGCTCGCCGAAAGACCCAGGTCCTTGAGCAGGCCTGCGAGGTAGATCTGGCCTTCGTCGTTGACGGTCAGCTCAACGTGCTTCTCGGGGAAGTCGGCAAGCTGGCCCTCCTTGAACACGCGGTCGAACTCGGCCTGAGCCTCGTCGCCGGCACCGGCGCCGTGGTAGGTGTCGCACAGGTCGCGACCCAGAGCGCGCTTGAGCTCATAGGGATCGGCAGAGCCGTCGGCCAGGGCGGCGTCGATCTTGTCGACCTCGGCCGGGGTGAGCGAACTGGCCAGACGATAGTACTTGCCAATCATCTCGTCGGGGATAGACATGGTCTTGCCGAACATATCCTTGGGAGCGTCGGTCAGGCCGATGTAGTTGCCATAGGACTTGGACATCTTGCGCACGCCGTCGGTACCCTCGAGCAGCGGCATGGTGAGCGCGATCTGCGGCTCCATGCCCATCTTCTCCATGAGCTCGCGGCCGGCGAGCAGGTTGAAGAGCTGGTCGGTGCCGCCCATCTCCACGTCGGCCTTAATCTGCACGGAGTCGTATGCCTGCATCACGGGGTACAGGAACTCGTGCAGGGCAATCGGCGTCTGAGACTGGTAGCGCTTAGTAAAGTCGTCGCGCTCAAGAATGCGGGCAACGGTGAACTTGGAGCACACCTGCAGCAGGCCGGCCAGATCCATCGAAAGGATCCAATCGCCGTTGTGCACGATGGTGGTCTTCTCGGGGTCCAGGATCTTCATGGCCTGGCTCACGTAGGTCTCGGCGTTGGCCTCGATCTGCTCCTGCGAAAGCTGCGGACGCGTGGAGTTCTTGCCCGAGGGATCGCCGATCAGCGCGGTGCCGTTGCCGATGA
The DNA here is from genome assembly GCA_902495945.1 of uncultured Collinsella sp. Taxonomy (GTDB): domain Bacteria; phylum Actinomycetota; class Coriobacteriia; order Coriobacteriales; family Coriobacteriaceae; genus Collinsella. The sequence goes on along the minus strand of CABUZD010000178.1, from coordinate 2,293 downwards.
TGAGGGTAACGTTGTGGCCCAGGTCCTGGAACTGGCGCATCTTGCGCAGCGGCACGGCATGGCCCAGGTGCAGGTCGGGGCTGGTGGGGTCGACGCCGAGCTTGATGTTGAGGGGCTCGCCCTTCTCAAGCTTCTTGCGAAGGTCGGCCTCGGGAACGATCTGCGCGGCGCCCGAGGTGATGATACGCATTTGCTCGTCAACAGACAGCATTGGGTATCCTCCTTTTGCTATAGCACCCTCACCGGATACGGCGGTGCTGGAAGTCCATAAACTCTCATATGATAACAAACTGACGCGACGCGGCACCTACGACAGGAAAATCCTCGTCCTGCCGCACGCGTCAACGGCGACCGGCAGACGTGTACCGTCACGCTCGACCAGATAGCGTACCTGCCGACGGCGCAAGCAGTCGCGGCAACGGACCTGTCCCGTCGCATCGGTAGCACAGACGCCCTCGGCGGTCAGCAGGCAGTGCTCGCACACCATAAGCTCGGGACGGTCGGCGTCGACCGGACCCCAGACGCCGGGTTCAGCAGCCAGTTCGGCAATACGCTCAGCATCATTGCCGAGCAACTCGGCCGGCAAGTACACCCGCCCCGCACCGAGTCCGCGCAGCCAGGTAAGCGTGGCCCGATTCGCGCAGAACACCGGTGCCGCCACGTCAAACGTCACGTCCAGCTCGCGAGCGATCACCACCTGTCCCAGGTTGCGGCAGACGACGCGCCCGGCACGCTGCATCAGTGAGCGGGTCCGATCAGCGTCACCCGTGCGGCACACCTCGTCAAGCACCACAACGGCGTCGGACAAATCGAGTTCTCCGCGCGGGTCGGCATCCATCAGCTGCCAAGCAAAAACCATGCGAGCGGGAACCACGCACTCCACCAACTCCGTCGACGCACCGCCATCCACCGCAACGCTATCCAAGGGCAGCACCTCAACGGCACGCGCAACGGGCGCAATCGCATCCGCCTCGGCCCGCATGCGCCCCAACACCGCCGCCGTCTGATCCAACACGCCGGCGCTGCGAATCAGGTACACCTCGCAGCCCGCGTCCACCTTACGCTTGCAATGCACGACGACGCGCTTCCCCGCTGCGGCATCCACCGGGCAGGGCACCTGCGGCCAGCGCTTGGGCACATCGGGACGCGCGTCGACACCCGGATAGAACCGAATCTCGAGCGTGTCACCCGCCGCCACGGCGGCGTCGAGCTCAACGGTCACCTCTTCGTGGCCCGCAGCGACCAAACGCCCCACGCGCACGCCCTGGTTAATTGCGCGCTCAAAGCTCATCAGCTCGGCACCCGAACGCCCTCGCAGGTACGCATCGGTAAAGCCGCGGTTAAACGACCTCCCCAGCTCGCGTTCAAGCTCTTCCACGGCATCGGGGTCCCACGCGCCGTCGCGCAGCATATCGAGTGCCCGGCGCCACACCCGCACCACATTGAATACGTAATCGGGGTTCTTCATGCGCCCCTCGATCTTGAGCGACGCCACGCCGGCATCTACAAGCTCGGGCAGATGCGCAATACCCAGATAGTCACGCGGGCACAGCAGGCGATCTCCCTCGACGGCGACAACGCTCTGCCCCGCCTCGTCCACCAGGTCGTACGCCAGACGGCACGGCTGCGTGCAGTCGCCGCGCATCGCCGAGCGCCCACGCCGCAGGGCCGAGAACTCGCACGCCCCCGAATAACCGATGCAAATCGCACCGTGGCAGAATACCTCGATGGGCACGCCCGTGGCACATAGCGCCGCAATCTCGTCGACCGTCAGCTCGCGCGCCGTCGTCACACGCTCGACCCCCAGCTCATCGGCGGCAAGCCGCACGGCGCCTTCGCTATGAACGCCCGCCTGCGTAGACAGGTGAATCTCGACCCCGGGAATCGCCGCGCGCAGCGCGCAGGCCAGCCCGGCATCGGCGACAATCAGAGCATCGGCGCCCAGCTCCAGTGCATGAGCTCCCAACGCCACCGCGTCGGACAACTCATCGTCAAACACGAACACGTTGAGTGTCACGTACACACGCACGCCATGGGCATGCGCCACGGCACAACCGCGCGCAAACTCGTCATCCGTAAAGCCATGGGCGCTCACACGGGCGTTAAAGCCGCCCAACCCCGCATAGATGGCATCGGCACCCGCGGCGATGGCCGCAAGCATCTGGTCGAGCCCGCCCGCCGGCGCCAGCAGCTCGGGCAGCGCCGCACCGGCAGCATCCAATCTAGTCTCGTATTGTCCGCTCGGCCCCATCGTCCGAATCGCCATCGGCTAACTCCTTACCAAGGTATGCAT
>CABUZD010000177.1 GCA_902495945.1 uncultured Collinsella sp. | reverse complement strand
CGAGTTTGGCATCCAGCTCGATACCGAGGAGAACCCCAAGACGGTCGGCGAGTTCGCCGATACGGTCGAGGCGGCATTGGAGAAGTAGAGATGCTCAAGATTCCTCTCTGCGATCTGCTCGGCATCGAAAAGCCCGTGTTCCAGGGCGGTATGGCCTGGATTGCCGATGCCTCGCTGGCGTCCGCAGTGTCCGAGGCGGGTGGCTTAGGCATCATCGCGGCCATGAACGCCGACGCCAACTGGCTTCGCGACCAGATTCATGAGCTGCGCGCCAAGACGGATAAGCCCTTTGGCGTGAACGTCATGCTCATGAGCCCGTTTGCCGACGAGGTTGCACAGGTCGTGATTGACGAGCGAGTGCCGGTCGTCGTGACGGGCGCCGGCAATCCCGCCAAGTACATGAAGGCGTGGAACGAGGCGGGCATCAAGGTCATCCCGGTCGTTGCCTCGGTGGCGCTGGCGCGCCTCGTGGCACGTCGTGGAGCCACGGCGGTTGTTGCCGAGGGTACCGAATCGGGCGGCCATATTGGCGAGACCTCGACGATGGCACTGGTGCCGCAGGTTGTCGATGCGGTCGACATTCCCGTCGTGGCCGCCGGCGGTATTGCCGACGGCCGCGGCGTGGCGGCCGCCTTTATGCTGGGCGCCGAAGGCGTGCAAGTGGGTACGCGCTTTCTGGTCGCAGACGAGTGCACCGTCTCGGAGCAGTACAAAGAGATGGTCCTGAAGGCCAACGACACTTCAACGCGTGCGACCGGTCGCTCGACGGGACATCCAGTGCGCGCCCTCAAGAGCCCCTTCACCAACGCCTATGCCAAGAGCGAGGGTTCCGGCGCGAGTGCCGAGGAGCTCGGTGCTATGGGAACCGGTGCGCTGCGTAAGGCCGCCAAGGACGGCAACTACGAAGAGGGTTCGTTTTTGTGTGGACAGATTGCCGGCATGGTCAACGAGCGCCAGAGCGCACGCGAAATCGTTGACGACCTGGTCGATGGCGCCGAGCACGTCCTGAAGGGTGCGTGCGCATGGGTGGCGTAGCGTTTTTGTTTGCCGGCCAGGGTGCCCAGCACCCCGCGATGGGCGTCGACTTGATCGAGACATCGCCGGCGGCCGCCGAGGTGTTCGCCATTGCCGACGAGGTGCGCCCGGGGACCAGCGAGCAATGCCGGAGTGCCTCCAAGGAGGAGCTCTCGCAGACCGAGAACACGCAGCCGTGCGTGTTCGTTCACGACCTGGCAGCGGCTGCCGCCCTGCGTGAGCGTGGCGTGGTACCTGCCGCCTGTGCGGGATTCTCGCTGGGCGAGGTCGCCGCGCTCACCTTTGCGGGGGCGTTCGATACGCGAGCGGGCTTTGAGCTCGTGTGCGAGCGCGCGGCGCTGATGGCCGCGGCTGCCGAGCGCCATCCGGGCGGCATGCGCGCCGTCATCAAGCTCGATGCGGCGCAAGTCGAGGGCCTGGCAAAACAGGCCGGCGAGGACTGCTGGCCAGTCAACTACAACAGCCCACAGCAGACGGTTGTGGCCGGAGCGCCCGAGGCGCTGCAGGAGCTCGACGTCCTAGTAAAAGAGGCTGGCGGCCGCGCCATGAAGGTCGCGGTGTCGGGTGCATTTCATAGCCCCTATATGGCCGAGGCGACCTGTGGCCTTGCCGCATATATTGAGGCCGGTCACGCGCCGTCCCCGTTGCTCATTCCTGTTTTGGCAAATATGACAGCGGCGCCCTATCCGGCGGATCCCCAGACGGCATCGGATGTCTTGGCCAATCAGGTGAGCCATGCCGTACGCTGGGTCGATACGCTGCATGCTCTGCAGGATCAAGGCATCGACACATTTATTGAGGTCGGCCCCGGCAAAACGCTGTCCGGCCTGGTCAAGCGTACGCTGAGCGACGTTCGTGTGTATTCGTGCGAGACGGCCGAGCAGGTCGCAGCTATTGCCGACGAGCTCGCATAGTCCACAGGGCTGTAACCCGAAAGGAATGACATGGGCAACTTGAACAATGGCGCGCTCGAGCGCAACGACTCACGTCGCGTGGCACTGGTCACGGGCGGCTCGCGGGGTATCGGCCGCGCCTGCGCTATCGGTCTGGCGGAGGATGGCTACGATATCGCCGTCGTCTATGCCGGCAGCGTCGATGCGGCGCGCGAGACGTGCGACGCCTGCGAGGCGGCTGGTGCCACGGCGCGCTCATATCAATGCGACGTGGCCGACCCCGCTGCCGTCAACGCGTGCGTGGAAGCGGTCCTCAACGACTTTGGCTCCATTTGGGCGCTCGTCAACAACGCTGGCATCACCCGCGATGGCCTGCTCATGCGCATGGGCGATGACGCCTTCGATCGCGTGCTCGATGTCAATCTTAAAGGAACGTTTAACACGACGCGCGCGCTCACCAAGACCTTTATGCGCCAGCGCGGCGGCTGCGTCGTCAACATGAGCTCGGTCGTGGGCCTGATGGGCAATGCCGGGCAAGCCAACTACGCTGCCTCCAAGGCGGGCGTGATCGGCCTGACCAAGGCGGTGGCGCGCGAGCTTGCGCCCCGCGGCGTACGAGTGAACGCGGTTGCCCCCGGGTTTGTCGAGACGGATATGACGGCAAAGCTCTCGGAGAAGGTGCGTACGGTAACCGAGGAGCAGATTCCCCTTAAGCGTATGGCGCGCCCCGAGGAGGTGGCCGGCGTAGTGCGCTTTCTGGCGAGTGATGCGGCTGCCTACATTACGGGTGAGGTCGTGCGCGTCGACGGCGGAATGGCGATGTAGAAACCAGGGCCGAAGAACGGCTTGGATGAGGAGACCATGATGGAACAGAGAGTTGCAATCACCGGTATCGGTGCCGTGTCGCCGCTCGGCAACACCGCGCTTGCCACCTGGGCGGCAATGTGTGCTGGCACGTGCGGCATCGGCCCGATCACGCACTTCGATACCGATGCGTTTGCCGTCAAGGTGGCAGCCGAGGTCAAGGGCTTTGACGGCAACGAGTACTTTGGCAAGCGTGACGCCAAGCATCTCGACCCCTGCGTTCAGTTTGCGATGGCGGCTTCGGACGAAGCCATGCACGATGCGGGCTTTGATGTCGATGGCGCCATCGATCGCGAGCGCCTGGGCGTCTACGTGGGCTCGGGCGTGGGCGGCATGACGACGCTCGTCGACAACGTCCATACGATTGCCGAACGTGGGCCCCGCCGCGCATCGCCCTATATGATCGCGATGATGATCCCCAACATGGCATCGGGCAATATCGCAATCCGCCACAAGGCAAAGGGCCCGACCCTGCCCGTGGTGACCGCGTGCGCAACCTCGGCCCATGCGGTGGGCGAGGCGTTCCGCGCCATAAAGCACGGCTATGCCGACGCGATCCTCGCGGGCGGCGCCGAGGCCGCAATTATCCCCGATGCCGTTGCGGGCTTT
>CABUZD010000176.1 GCA_902495945.1 uncultured Collinsella sp. | reverse complement strand
CATGATCGATGCCCTCGAGGCCATGCTTAGGCGCATCCGTCCCTACGAGCTCGAGAAGGGCGCGGCGGACGCTGCGTTCGACCGCGCGCTCGATGAGGTTATCGAGGGCATGGAGCGCTCCGGGCTGAGAGGCCAGGCGACGGGCTTCAAACGCGCGCTTGCGATCATGGACGCCGTTCCGTACGACCGCTCGAACCCGCATCCGACCGTTCTCATCGTGGGCGAGTACCTGCTCAATTTCCATCTCGGCGCCAACCACGAGATCGAGCGCTACCTCGAGGACAACGGGCTCGAGGTCATCGAGGCGCGCATGACCGACGTGATCCGCAAGACCTATTTCTACAAGCATGCGCAGTCGCGCGAGTTCCACGTCGACCTGTCGCTGCCCGAAAAGGCCTGGTACGCCACGGCGGACAACCTGTTCGAGCTCGCGCACGACCGTTGCGACCGCCTGGGCGCGGCGAGCCCGCTCTACGAGCCGCCGACGCGCATGCCCGAGCTCGTGCGCGCGAGCGATAAGATCCTGCACCATACGTTCGATGCGGGCGAGGGCGTGCTGATTCCGGCGGAGATTCTCGAGCACGCCAAGCGCGGCTGCCGCAACTTCGTGATCCTGCAGCCGTTCGGGTGTCTGCCCAACCATGTCGTGGGGCGCGGGCACATCAATGCGCTCAAGGAGCAGTATCCCACGGCGCAGTTCCTGCCGCTCGACTACGATCCCGACGTGAGCTTCGCCAACGTGGAGAACCGTCTTCAGATGCTCATCATGAACGCCAAGGCGCAGGGGTGCGGTGAGGCGCATGGCGAGACCGCGTAAGGACGCCGATGCGCCCGATGCACGCACCCGTATCATCGAGGCGTTTTGGGAGCTCATCGAGAACAACAGCATCTTCGAGCTGTCGGTTGGCGAGGTGACCCGCGCCGCCCAGTGCAATCGCGGAACGTTTTACTACTATTTTCACGATTTCGATGAACTCGTCGCCATCGCCATAGCCCAGCTGCTGCAGGATAACGAGCTCATCACCGATGCCCTCTGGCATTTTTCGAGCGAGGGCGACCTTTCGGCGTTCGACCGGCGCGACGTCCGCTGCCTGCTGCGGCGCATCGTCATCACCATGAGGGCGGGTGCCGCCGAGCAGGTCGTGCAGGGCATCCATACGATCATCATCGACCGCGTGAGAGAGATCGTCCACCCCGACGGAGAAGAGCTCAAGGCAGATTCGAGCTTTGCGGTGGGCTTTCTGGTCTCGGGCATCATGGGCTTTGTGATGGCGGTCGGCTTTGCCCGGGGGGGCGGCGAGGAGATAGACCTCGAGCAGCCGGGGGACAGCGCGTGCGCGTACCTGAGGGCGGTCGCCATGCAGACGGTGGAAACGGTCGCGCAAGTCGAGGGCGTCGATACATCCGAGCTGCTCGAACGCGTCTCCAAGGAGGCCGATGCCTATCGCGCATCGCGTGCGACGAGTCCCGACGTGGTGAAAGACGCCTAGGGTTTCTCTTGCGGGGCGCCTGTCGCGCATCGCGCGGTGAGTCCCGCGATGCGGTCATAACCTGCATTCATGTGAGCCGGGTTTATAGATATTCCTCCAGCTGTTAACATAGACAACCTGTGGGTAAAGAGACAAAAGCGCCGCCGACGGGCGGGCGTTTTGATTTCGATGAACTCATGTAAGGAAACGAGCATGTTAGATAGATTTACCGATCGAGCGCGCAAGGTCATGTCGATGGCCAAACAGGAGGCGCTCGATCTGCACTCAAATAAGGTGGGCACCGAGCACTTGCTGCTCGCGCTTGCCAAGGAGGACGAGGGCATTGCCGCCGAGGCGCTGCGCTCGCTCGATATCTCCTACGACGACATCATGGACACACTCAAAGAGGTCCAGACCACCGTTCCCGAGCCCAGCGAGGAGACCGAGGCCGCTAAGCTCGCCTTTACGCCACTCGTCATCAGCGTGATGGAGCGCTCCTTCCGCGTGGCGCGCGAGAACAACCAGACGTATGTGTCGACCGAGCACCTGCTCATCGGCATCGTCGAAGAGGGCAACGGCATGGCCATGGACATTCTCATGCGCCTGGGCGTGTCATCCGCCTCCATCAAAAAGGCTATCGAGAAACTCACCGCCAAGGACCAGGACAAGAAGCGTCCGCTCGCCGGTGCCGGTGCCGGGCGTCCCGGTGCGGGCCTGCCGTTCTTTAGCGGCTCGGACGCCTCGCAGCAAAAGGGGAGCGGCACCGACACGCTCAAGCAGTTCGCCACCAACCTCACGCAAAAGGCGCGCGACGCCGAGCTCGATCCCGTGATTGGCCGCGAAAAGGAAGTCCAGCGCATGATGGAGATTCTTTCGCGCCGCACCAAGAACAACCCGCTTATCCTGGGTGACCCCGGCGTGGGCAAGACGGCCATCGTCGAGGGCCTGGCACAGCAGATCGCTGCCGGCAACGTGCCCGAGAACCTTATGAACCAGAACATCTGGACGCTCGACCTGCCGGGCCTCGTTGCGGGTGCCAAGTATCGCGGTGAGTTTGAGGAGCGCCTCAAGAACGTGATCCAGGAGGCGACCGAAGCCGACGACGTCATCCTGTTTATCGACGAGATGCACACCATCATCGGTGCCGGTTCTGCCGAGGGCTCCATCGACGCGAGCTCTATGCTCAAGCCCGTGCTTGCACGCGGTGCCTTCCAGATTATTGGCGCCACCACGGCCGAGGAGTTCCGCAAGTACCTCACCAAGGACCCGGCCTTCGAGCGTCGCTTCCAGACCATCGATGTCGAGGAGCCGAGCGTCGAGGACACGGTCAAGATCCTGACCGCGCTCAAGCCGCGCTACGAGGAGCACCACCATGTGCGCTATACGCAGGGTGCTATCGAGGCCGCCGCGAACCTTTCCAACCGCTACATCCAGGATCGCTTCCTGCCCGATAAGGCCATCGACCTCATCGACGAGGCCGGTGCCCGCGCTCGCATCGCCGCGAATCGCGCGCCCGAGCCGGTGCGCGAGGCCGAGCATCGCATAGAGGAGCTCAAGGCCGCCGCGCAGGAGGCCACCGAGAGCGACGACATGAACAAGGCCGCCGAGATCACCGAGCAGCAGAAGGCCGCCGAGATTGAGCTCGCCGAGGCCAAGGCCGCCTGGACTGCCGAGCTCGACGCCAGCCCGCTCACCATCGACGTGAGTCAGATTGCCGACATCGTGTCCGTGACCTCTGGCGTGCCGGTTTCCTCGCTCACCGAGAGCGAGAGCCGGCGCCTGCTGCAGACCGAAAGCGTGCTCAAGACGCGCATCATCGGCCAGGATGAGGCAGTCGAGGCCGTCGCCAAGGCCGTGCGCCGCAGTCGCTCGCCGCTCAAGGACCCGCGCCGCCCCGGTGGCTCGTTCATCTTCCTCGGCCCCTCGGGCGTGGGCAAGACCGAGCTCGCCAAGGCGCTGGCCGAGT
>CABUZD010000175.1 GCA_902495945.1 uncultured Collinsella sp. | reverse complement strand
CATTCGATTGTCCGATTTTTGACCAATTTTGTGTCTCTAGATTAGTCCGAGTTTTGACTATCGTCAACAGGCTCTCCGCAAATGCGCGCACTTTTATGGCCTATCGGCAGAAAAAGACCGCCGGCGCGGGGGCAGCGCCAGCGGTCACGTGAAAATCGGGTTTTATTGCCTGTTAAGCGGCGACGGCCTCATAGACCGTAGCGCCCGAGAAGCTGTCATGCAGGCTCTTGCCGGCAATCCACGGCAGCTCGACGACCTCGCAGACCGTGTTGACCAGCTCGGAGCAGTCAGTAAAGTGGCCCTTATCGTTGAGGGCCTCGCAATCCTGAACACGCCAATAGCCATCGGTGTGCGTGATGTAGTACTCGTGATCGTTGATCGACACGAAAGCGCGCGTCTTGGAACGCAGCAGCTTCAGAAATCCTTCGAAATCGGTCTCGACGACATCTCCAGCCTGGAACATGATGTTACCTCCTGGCCCGGCGCCACCACGGCGCATTGATAAACGTTGGTGCTCCTTTAGTAAAACCTTTATCAGAGGTTATGCGTTCGTCATTTAGGCAAGTGGTAAAAAACCGCAGGGTAGACGGGATAAAACGTTTAACCATCCCATTTGTTTGTCACATTCTGAAGGTACTTTTATGCAAACCTACTTTCCCAATTGGAATCTATCCTTTTGGCCGGGCAATTGACCGTCTATCGTTTAAGCCCGACGGGTATGAACGGGGCATCTGCAACGCCACCGCGAGGAGACACCATGGAGACTATCGAAGCACTCATTCACCGCCGCAGCTGCCGCAAATACAGCGATCGTCCCGTCGAGGCCGAAAAGCTTGCACGTATTATCGAAGCCGGCCAATATGCACCGAGCGGCATGGGCCGCCAGCCGGTGACGTTTGTCGCCGTCACCGACCCCGCGACCGTCGAGCGTCTCTCGCAGCTCAACGCGCAAGTCATGGGCAGCAACAGCGACCCCTTCTATGGCGCCAAGACCGTTGTGGTGGTGCTGGTTGACCGCAGCGTGCCCACACATCTGGAAGACGGCTCGCTCGCCATGGGCAACCTGCTCAACGCTGCCTATGCGCTGGGCGTTGATTCGTGCTGGATTCATCGCGCCCACGAGGTTTTCGATTCGCCCGAGGGCCTGGAGCTACTGGCCAGTTGGGGTCTACCCGCCGACGGCAGCCTGCGCGGTGTCGGTCACTGCATTCTGGGCTATGCCGAGGACACGCTGCCCGAGCCCAAACCCCGCCGCGACAACGTGGTCTACGTAAGGTAATTAGTTCCGCCATTCTACCGAACGGCGGGCTCGTTGACGCTGCGCGGGCCGCATTCACGCCAATCTGACGTTCAATTTCGAGGGCGCGACCAGAAGGTCAGCGCCCTCTCATTTCACGTCACCTTGGCGCAAATGCGGCTCGCTCGCTTTTGGCGACTGACATCGAATGAGCCACTGTCTTGGGCAGCTAAAAAAGCCCCGTCCCAAATTAGCTGCCCCACTCGCAACTTATCCCGCCGATGGAGTTATTGCCGTTTCGCTCGTCTGATTCGCATCGACGTCGTCGCCTTGCTTGTCTTCGTCCTTTTGCACATCGGCGATGGTGGAGGCCGCCGCAACGATACCGCGCTGGGGCGCGACGCTCGTCTGGGCCTGAGCGCCCTCGACAACTTCTGTACCTACATGCGCGAGCTCGGGCGATTTAAACATTGCGTCCAAGTTGGCGCCACCGCCGGCATATCCGAGCGCAGCGAGCGCGATGACGATCACTGCAACGGCGGCCACGATCGGCACGTAGCGATGCCAGCCGGCGGGATTGAGCCCGCTGCGGCGAGCCGCCCCGCGGCTGATGTAGCCGAGCGTTCCGTCGTGCTTGAGCTTTGAGCCCACCACGCGTTTGCGGCCCCACAGCGAGGACTCTGCCTGCATTGCCAAGCGGGCGCTTGCCGAAGGATAGCCGTATTTAGTGCGCTTGAACGAGCCATCAAACCCCGAGGCGTGTTTGCCCCACGTCACCGATGTTGTGCGTCGGTTGACCGGCGCGGCACTCCGCCTTCTGCGGCTCGGTTTTGAAGTCTCAGCCATATGCCCTCGCACGCCGTAACCAAATCGAAACAATAACGCTTTGGACTGTAGCACACGCGTCGCGTGCGGTCACGGGCGCCTCGCTCAACGGTCATCGTCCTTCAGCAAGCGCCACAGCGTTGTACGGCTTATGCCCAGCACCTCCGCCGCACGGGTTCGGTTGCCGTGGAGATGGTCTACAACCAGATGCGCGATATCTCGCTCGGTATCGGCCAGCGGTCGCAGGATATACAGGTCACTTTCAAGCGTCGGGGCGCCAAAGGTTGCGGTCTTAATCACGTCCTCTTGGGCGAGCACTTCCTCCGCCACAGCGCGGTCCACCGTGCCCGTCCCCACCAATATATACAGTCGTTCCGAGACCTCGCGGAGCTGCAGATAGTTGCGCGGCCAGCGGTAAGCATCGAGCGTCTTCGTCGCCGCGGCAGACAGTGTGGGCGCTGCCGTCCCAAATGCGTCAGCGAGATATTCCAAATAGCGCGCAACCTTCGTCGACGCGGCTCCCTGCTCGGCGATTGCCGGCGCCACGCTCACCGCACAGGCGAAGCGCTCGGTCACAAAGGCGGCTTGATCACTTTCGCTGCCGCCCGGCATGTCATCCGCCGTCAGCACCACATGACAGCGCGTCGCCAACGCGGTGTCGGCCATCGTGGAAACCAGCTCGCGGAGGCGCTGGGGGCCAACCGCATTCCAGCCCTCAATGCAAAGTGTCAGCCCCGTTTGGAACAGCGGCGATTCGGAGCTTTTGAGCACATGGCGCCAACCGCGATCGGTGAGTTCATCGAGCGCGACGGAAACAAAGGGCTGATCGGCAAAAGGACCGTCCAGATAGAGGCGCTTGGCGATCTCAACCTGACCCGCTCCCAGCTCACCCTCGAGCATAAGGGGCACGCCGCGCGCATAGCTCTCGGCAACCGGTGCAGCCACCGCAGCGGCACCCTCAACGATGCCGTACGCGCTCGATTCATAGCGGGCCTCAACTTCGTCGGCGTTGAGCCACTCGATGCCCGCATGCGCCGCGGCGCCGCGCACCTCGCGGACCACGACGACCCAAAGGCCCCCGCCCTCTTTGTCGGTGGAGCGAACGGTCAGGCTCAGACGCGTACCCGCACGCCCCATAACCAGACGCGCGCCATCTCCTATACGGTCGAGGCGCTCGGCAACAAAAGCTGCCACATCCCGCTCAAGCGCCGCGTCATTCATGGTCGAGATCGCGACGTCCCCACGCGCATCGATTGCCAATGCCGAAGCCCCGGCAGCAGCTAGGGCCTCGGTCAAGATGTTCAGCTTGGCATCGCTATCCATGATTTGCCCCCGTCTGCAGCGACGTGCGCCCCCCGCCCGGCGCCCGCCCCAAGGTTTGAAAAATTAACGCTAAT
>CABUZD010000174.1 GCA_902495945.1 uncultured Collinsella sp. | reverse complement strand
TCCTTAAGAACTTCGTCAACATCGTCGAGGAGGCCGGCCGATGATCCTGTTTCCCGCAATCGATCTGATCGGCGGCAAGGTCGTGCGCCTGGAGCGCGGCGACCGGAGTCGCTGCAAGGTATATTCCGACGACCCCGTGGCCGTTGCTCGCTCGTTTGCCGAGCAGGGCGCAAGCTGGGTGCACGTCGTCGACCTGTCCGCTGCCTTTGGCGAGGACGAGGACACATGCGCTGCCAACTCGGCGGCGATTAAGGCCATCTGCGGCGTCAACGGTCTGTCCGTGGACGTGGGCGGCGGCGTCCGCTCGCTCGCGCGCATCGACGAGTTGGCCGGCTACGGTGCGCGCCGCATCGCGCTGGGCACGGTGCTGGTGACCGAGCCGGGTTTTGCCGAGGTGGCGGCCGAAGGCTTTGGCGAGCTGTTGGTGGCTGACATTGCCGCCCGCGACGGCCAGGTCAAGGTGAACGGCTGGCGTGACGGCGCGGGCGTGGCGCTCGACGACGCCGTGGCGCAGCTTTCCGAGATGGGTTTTAAGCACATGGTGTATACCGACATCGCGCGTGATGGCATGCAGACGGGCATCGACGTGGCAGCATATCACCATGTGGCCGAGGTCGCGGGCTTTCCCGTCGTGGCGTCGGGCGGCATCTCGACGCTCGACGACATCCGCGCGCTTGCCGCCGTGGGTGAGGGCGCGATCGAAGGCGCCATTACCGGTCGCGCGCTCTATGAAGGCAACATTACGCTGGCACAGGCGCTGGCCGCCGCCCGAGGGGAGGAGTAGCCCATGCTTACCAAACGCGTGATTCTCTGCTTGGACGTCAAGGACGGCCGCGTGGTCAAGGGCGTCAACTTTGTGAGCCTGCGCGATGCGGGCGACCCGGTGGAGCTGGCCCGCGCCTACGACCGCGAGGGTGCGGACGAGGTCGTATTTTTGGACATTACAGCGACGAGCGACAACCGCGCGACGACCATCGAGATGGCGGCGCACGCGGCCGAGGAGCTCGCCATTCCCTATACCGTGGGCGGCGGTTTCCGCGACTTGGCGAGCATGCGAACCATGGTTGCCGCCGGTGCCGACAAGGTGTCGCTTAACTCTGCCGCCGTGCGTGATCCGTCGTTGATCAGCCAGGCCGCCGCGGCGTTTGGCAGCCAGGCCGTGGTCGTGGCGATCGATGCTAAGCGCGTCGGTTTGCCCGGCGCATCCGGTGCCGACAAGTGGGAGGTTTTTACCGCGGGAGGCCGCAACGCCACGGGCATCGACGCGGTGGCGTGGGCCGAGGAGGCGGCTCGCCGCGGCGCCGGCGAGATCCTGCTGACCAGCATGGACCGCGACGGCACCAAGGCTGGCTTTGACCTGGCGCTCACCCGCGCCGTGGCGCGCGCGGTGCCGATTCCGGTGATTGCGAGCGGCGGCGTGGGCACGCTCGAACATTTTGCCGAGGGCGTGATCGAGGGCGAGGCCGATGCCGTGCTGGCGGCCAGCGTCTTTCACTTTGGGACGTTCAGCATTCGCGAAGTCAAAGAGTATATGGCCTCTCAAGGTATTCCTGTGAGGCTGGACTTCTAATGCTGCGGCTTGCCCAGGCACCCGACCTTCCGGCTCCAACCCTCCTCGCGTACTTAAGTACGCGTCGTCGGGCTTGTCGCTCGGAATCTCGGGCACCTGGACAACCCTCACCGACCTGCGAAGTTTGAATTTGGGAAGAGAAATGGAAGAGATAACCGATCCTTCAAAGCTTACATACGACGCCAAGGGGCTGATTCCTTGTGTGGTTCAGCAGTATGACACCGGCGAGGTGCTTATGGTTGCCTGGATGAACGAGGAGTCGGTGGGGCTGACGCTCAAGACCGGCACCACGTGGTTTTGGAGCCGCAGCCGCCAGGAGCTCTGGAACAAGGGCGCGACGAGCGGCAACATGCAGGCGGTCAAGGAGCTTTGGGCCGACTGCGATAGCGATACGCTGTTGGTCAAGGTCGACTCGCCGGGTCCGGCCTGCCATACCGGCAACCGTACCTGCTTCTTTAAGAAACTCGTGTAGGGCGGGCGCGCGACCAGGCGCTTGGCCAACCAGAAAGGAATGAACCATGGGTGTGCGCACCGCAAACGTTCAGGATGGAAATATCGGTGAGACGCTGACAGGTCTGGCCGAGGTGATTCACGGTCGTCGCGATGCGTCGCCACAGGAGAGCTACACCGCTCGTCTGTTGACCGACGTCGAGGACGAGCTGCTCAAGAAGCTTGCCGAGGAGTCGAGCGAGGTGATCATGGCCTGCAAGGATAACGATCACGATCACATCCGCTATGAGGCCGGCGACCTGGTCTACCACCTGCTCGTAACCCTTGAGCGCTACGGTATCACCCTCGACGAGCTTGCCGGCGAACTCAACGCCCGCCGCCACTAGTCGTTTGGGACAGTCTTTGTTGGTGTGACGGGGTCATGGAAGTTGCGGTGAAATAGGGACTGTTTAAGCGCTTCATCAAGCAAAACAATCCCTATTTCACCGCAACTTATGAAGGGATGGCTAGGCGAGGGGCGTGGATTCCCATTCGCCGGTGGCGTGGGGGATGTCGAAGGTTCGATAACCGCAGTCGTACGCGTGCGCCTGGGCCTCGCGGATGTTCCAGCAGATATCGCAGGCGCGGTGCGCGTCCGAGCCAAAGGTGATCGGCACTTCGGCATGGGCAAAGCAGCGCAAAAGACCGGTTGCGGGGTAGTAGTCGCCCAAGCCCTTGCGCGGTGCGGCCGTCGAGACCTCAACGCGGCGGCCCGTATCGTGCGCGCACTCTGCCATCTGCTGCCAAAACGGTGCGGGGTCAAAATCGGGCGCAAAGCCTTCCTTCGAAAAGCGCATGACCAGGTCGGGGTGAGCCATCACATCAAAGTTGAGCGGGCTCTCGCAGGCGCGGCACCAGTCATCGACATAGCGCTCCCACACGCCGCGTACCCCCAGGTTTTCCCAAACGTGCAAGTTGGTGTCATCGTCGATCCAGCCGCAGCGCGAATCGGGCGTATCGGGACGAGCGACGTCCTCCGTTCCCGCCGTACCCGCGGCACCGGCCATGATATCGCCTGGGTTGCCAATCCAGTGCACACTGCCCAGGCGCACGACGGCGCCCTGGGACCAGCGCTCAACCAAAGGCTCGCAGCCCTCGTACCAATGGCATTCGAAACCGTAGATAAAGGTGAGTTCTGGCGCAATCTGAGCGGCAAGATTGCGAGCGTCCTCAAAAGCCAGACGATGCGCCGGGAGGTCGCCCTCAGTAACCTGCACCTCGCAGTTAGCATCCATGCTGGCGGGCAGGGTGAGATGGTCGGTCGAGACCATGACGCGGCAGCCGGCCGCAGCAGCGGCACGGACGTTGTCCTCAAACGAGGCATGCCCGTCCGAAAACGAGGTGTGGGTATGGCAATCGACCAGCGGGCACATGGGCATAGCGGCTCCTTTGCGTCAAGCGAATCCGCTTCATTGTAATGGCGCAGCTCTCAACACGCCGGGCACGCCGGGGATCGAAATCGATTGGAAAGGTTGCGCGGCGCGTGGTGAGGCCTCGCTTTCTCTCAAAACGTGTACGTCAGCCTCC
>CABUZD010000173.1 GCA_902495945.1 uncultured Collinsella sp. | reverse complement strand
TGTCGACGGTGGTACCGTCCTTTTTGCAGATGACGCCCACGAGTGCGAGCGGGGAGGCCACCCAGTGGTAGCTCTTGACGCCGCCGTAGTAGTGCGTGTCGAGATAAGCCATGTCGCCGGCCTCGAAGGCGGGGTTCTGCTTAAGGTCTAGGCGCGGCGAGTCCACGTGGGCGCCCAGGATGTTAAAGCCCTGCTCGAGCGGGGCGTTGCCCAGGTTGACGAGCATGAGGTCCTTGCCGTGATTGGCGGCGTACACCTTGTCGCCTGCCTTGAGCTCGCGGCCTTCGGCGATCACGGTCTCCAGGTCGACGTATCCCGCCTCCTCGGCCATCTTGATGCCGGTCTTGACGCACAGGCGCTCGGTCTTGTTCTCGCTCAAAAACTGCTTATAGCCGCGGCAAAGCTCCTCTAGCTCCTCGACTTGCTGTGGCGTGTACTTTTTCCATGCGCAGGGACGCTCCATGACGCAGGCTCCTTTCGGATCGATCGTGCTGGTTGATGTACCGTGAGCCATCGTATCACGCGCGGGCTCACGGTGGCGGGGGAGCTTGATGTGAGGTGGCCGCGGGGCGGGGAGCGTGTAAACTGGAGTGAGCAAACCGTGCCCAGCCCAAAGCGAGGTATTTAATATGTCTGACAAGCGCAGCACTTTTGCCGTTATCGACGGCAACTCGCTCATGCACCGCGCCTTTCACGCCGTGCCGCCGACCATGAACGCGCCGGACGGTCGCCCCACCAACGCGATCTTTGGCTTTCTGAACATGTTTCTTAAGATGATTGATGCCTTTAACCCCGACGGTGTGGTCGTGGCGTTTGACAAGGGTAAGCCGCGCGTGCGCATGGAGATGCTGCCGCAGTATAAGGCGCAACGCCCGCCCATGGACCCCGATCTGCATGCGCAGTTCCCTATGATTAAGGAGCTGCTCACCGCGCTCAACGTGCCGATTCTGCAGTCCGAGGGCTGGGAAGGCGACGATATCCTGGGAACCATGGCGCGCTTGGGCGAGCAGGCCGGCTGTGACATGCTGCTGGTGACCGGTGATCGCGACATGTATCAGCTTGTTACCGAGCACGTCAACGTGGTCTCGACCCGTAAGGGCCTGTCCGACGTAGCGATTATGACGCCCGAGAGCGTGGATGACCTGTATCACGGCATTACGCCGGCGCTTGTGCCCGATTTTTACGGTCTGAAGGGCGACACGTCGGATAACATCCCCGGCGTACCGGGCATCGGCCCCAAAAAGGCGAGTGCGCTCATTGCGAAGTACGGTAGCCTGGACGAAGTCATCGCGCATGCCGACGAGGTCAAGGGCAAGATGGGCGAGAACCTGCGTGCACACATCGATGACGCACTACTGAGCCGCAAGGTTGCGACAATTCGCACCGATGCGCCCGTCGAGCTCGACTTTGAGGCGACGTCCTTCCCGGCGTTTTCTGCCGATGAGGTTTCCGCGGCGCTGGGTACGCTTGGTATCACCGCCATGCAGAACCGTTTCTTGGCGCTGATCGGCGGCGAGAGCGGGGCTGCTGCCTCCAGTGTGTTTGAGATACCTGCTATGGTTCGCTCAGCCGCCGGCGATGCTGACGCGCTTGGTGCCGTTGCGGCTGAGGTCTCCCGCGCGATTGATGCCGGCGAGTGGGTCGCCGCCGTGGTGGACGACGACAAGGAAGAGGGCGCGCTCTTTGGACTGACGCGCACGCTGTGGCTGGCGACGTCCAAGGGCCTGTTCGCGCTCGAGGAGGGCGACAGCTGTGCGGCGGCTGAGGTTGAGGGCTTCAACTTCGTCCACGGCGTGATTGCCGGCGTGCTCGCGCGTCTGTTTATGGAGGGTCGCGTGGCGAGCCCGGATATGAAGGCGCTGTTGCACGAGCTTTCGCCCATCGATTCTTCTGAGCCCGAGCTTATGGACCCGCTGGCAGTCGATTCCACGCGCATCTTCGATACCGTGGTTGCCGCCTACCTGCTGGATTCCGACCGCTCCGAGTTCGATGAGGCGTATCTGGCCGATACCTATCTGCAGATGGCGCTGCCTGCGGCGCGCGGTGCAGAGGGTGCCGGCGAGGACGCCCCCGCGCCCGCCGCTCGCACGGCGGCCTTAACGCTGGCGCTGGTCGCACCGCTGCGCGACCGCATGGCCCGTGAGAACGCCACCAACGTGTTCGACGGCATCGAGATGCCGCTTGTGCCGGTGCTTGCCAAGATGGAGCGCGCGGGCATGCTCGTAGACCCCGACCGTCTGCATAGTCTGTCCGAGGGCCTGGCGACTCAGATTGCCGAGGTCGAGCGCAGCATTCGTGACCTGGCGGGTGACGAGACCTTTAATATTGGCAGTCCCATGCAGCTGTCGCATGTGCTCTTTGATGTGATGGGGCTTCCGACCAAGGGCCTCAAGAAGACTAAGCGCGGCTATTATTCGACCAACGCCAAGGTGCTGAGTGACCTTGCCCGCGACCACGAGATCGTGCGCCTGATTTTGGACTGGCGTGAGAAGTCCAAAATCAAGTCCACCTATCTGGACACGCTGGGCCCGCTACGCCGTGGTGACGGTCGTGTGCACACTACGTACAACCAGACCATCACAGCAACGGGGCGTCTGTCCTCGAGCGACCCGAACCTGCAGAACATCCCGACGCGCTCGGAGCTGGGCCGCACCGTCAAGACGGCGTTTTCGGCAGGCGAGGGAAGCGTCTTTTTGGCGGTGGACTACTCGCAGATCGAGCTGCGTCTGCTGGCGCATCTCTCGGGTGACGAGCACTTGGTGCGCGCCTTTAACGAGGGCGAGGACTTCCATGCCGAGACGGCGGCGCGCGTGTTTGGCGTTCCCGTGTTCGAGGTAACGCCCGACCTGCGCAGTCGCGCCAAGGCCGTGAACTTTGGCATCGTGTATGGTCAGCAGGCTTACGGCCTGTCGCAGTCGCTGCATATCTCGATGGCCGAGGCACGCGACATGATCGACCGCTACTACGAGGCCTACCCGGGCGTGCGTACGTTCCTCGACAACGTAGTGGCGCGCGCCAAGCAGACGGGCTACGCCGAGACCATGTATGGCCGCAGACGCCATATTCCCGAGCTCAAGGCCAAAAACCCGCAACTCCGCGGCTTTGGCGAGCGCACGGCCATGAACCACCCCATGCAGGGAACCGCCGCCGACATCATCAAGATCGCCATGGCCCGCGTAAGCCGCCGCCTGGAAGAAGAGGGCTTTGCCGCCCACATGATCTTGCAGGTACACGACGAACTGGACTTTGAGTGCCCCACCGATGAAGTCGAGCGCCTGACCACCATGGTCCGCGACGTCATGGAACACGTAGTAGACCTCCGCGTCCCCCTAATCGCCGAAGCCAGCACCGGCATAACCTGGGCCGACGCGAAATAGGAAAGTAACCACAGTTCCAAAGTAACCAAAAGCAGAAGGGGGCTCCTTGCCAACAAGGAGCCCCCTTCGTTCAATTAAATTCAGCCTAAGTATCTAGACACTCAAGACGCCATCTTGGCGGCAGGTAAGTAAACCTAGGGCCTGGCCGGGCGGCACGGGTTAACTTTTCGTAGATTCCGCACGCAAAGAAAGCCACTTAATGTGGCTTTCGTCTTGCG
>CABUZD010000172.1 GCA_902495945.1 uncultured Collinsella sp. | reverse complement strand
TCACCCCGTCAACGCGCTCAAGAAGCTAGGCATAGGCCTCGCCTTTGGAGCTGCAACCATCATGTCCATGCCGACATCTGCGCTCGCCTGCACGCAGATGTACATGGGCAAAAACTATACGGCCGACGGCAATACGTACTACGGCCGCGCCGAGGACTTTGGCAAGCGCTATCTTAAGCACTACGGCATCGAACCTGCCCGCGAACCTGGCTTTAAGTACAGCTCTATTGAATCTGCTTTTGAATACACTTCGAACAAGCCTACCTATCGTTACAGCTATGTACGCGACCACCCCTCCAACTGGATGGGTCGCACCGACGCCTATTCCGAAGCCGGAATCAACGAGAAGGGCGTCTCCTGCTCTGCCACGCTAAGCACTTCCTATAACGAGGAGGCCGATGCAGCAGACCACATCGATGAGAAAGTGGGTCTGGGCGAGTACAGTTACGGCAGCATCATCCTGGGCGAGAGCGCCACGGCCCGCGAGGGCGTCGAGCTTCTCGGCAGACTGATCGATGATCAAGGCGTCTGCACCAACGACCAGATCATCATCGCCGACAACAACGAGACCTGGCTGTTCGCCACACTTTCCGCCCATCAGTAGATCGCCATGAAGCTCGCTGACGACGTCGCGTCGCTCAACCCTAATATCGGGAGCCTCAACTACGATGTCGACCTTGATGACCCCGAGAACTGCCTACACTCCGAGGGCATCGAGTCCATGCCCGTGGAGAAGGGCTTCGCCAAATACTCCGCTGACGGCAAATTCGATGTCGCCCAAACGTATGGCGAGAGCCTCGCCGATTCCGGCGTAAACCAGTGGTCCCGCTATGTGCAAGGCCGCGATTATTTTGGTAGTCAGCTGACCGAAGGCACAGATTACGACATTATCACAGTAAAGAAGGATGGAAAACCTGACCAAAAGGGAGCCATGGTCAGCGAAATCCAGCCCCTGTTCTTCAGGCCTGGCAAGTCTGGCTGGAGCACCTTTGAGCTGATTCGTGCCTTTGGCAACCGCGGCGAGAACGTCCCTGGCCTCAACGCGAACACTGATGGTGTTTATTGCATCGGCAGCGAGCGCAACACCGAGATCAACCTCTTCCAGATTCGTCGCGGGTATGACCCCGAAGTCGCTACCATCCAGTGGGAAATGCTCTCCCGCGCCGCGTACTCCGTCGCCATCCCGTTGTACTCCGCTCTGATAACTGAGGTCAGCCCGTACTTCAGCGATCAGACCGTCTCCTTCGATCACTGCAACCAGACTGACGTCGTGTACAACGAGGAGCCCGAGAACTCAATCAACTACGTCCTCATGGACATCAGCTCGCTCTGCTTCGAGAACCCTGACACCCTTGGTGTCAGCGTCCGTGCCTACCTCGATGCGCTCCAGAACGAGCTTATCGAGCAGAACAAGGAAGTTGACGCCGCCATGCTGGCCGAGACGACCACCGAGGGCCGCACTGCCCTGGCCAACAAGGCCGGCAAGGCTGCTACCGAGAACACCTACAAGAAGTGCAAGGCACTGCTCCAGGAGATGCGCGCCTATCAGAAGGCCGAAAACTTCGACCAGCCCTTTACCCCAAGCGACCTGAACACCGAGACCAACGGCCTCAAGGTGTCCATCACCTACGCCAAGGATGCTCTTGCCACCGATCCGGTCACCCCGGATCAGCCCGGCACTCCTGAGCAGCCTGGCACTCCCGAGCAGCCCGCTAAGCCCGAGCAGCCGGCCGCCAAGCCTGAGAAGCCTGGCAAGTCCGACACCACGACCACGGTAACCACTAACAAGACGAACACCAAGGGCGGCCTGCCCACCACTGGCGATCGTTTTGATGGCCGCATGGTGGCCGCATTCGCCATCGCTGGCGTTGCCGTCATCTCCGCGGGCGGTTACTTCCTCTACCGTCGCAATAAGGAGTAACGTCTTAGCTGAGCGGGCAAGGCAGCAATGGCAGCCTCTCGCCCGCTCAGCCCACTCTTTTGACCGGCGGGAAACCCGCCTGAAATCTTTTCAAAAAAGATTTCCCCGCACACACTTTGCTGTGCTATAGTGCAGCGCAACAGCAACTAGGTGCGACCGCGCCATGGCATCACGAAAGGAGCCACCGACATGAAGAACACGATGAAGTCTCTTAACAACTGGTGGTGGCGTGATGCGAATACGATCGGTCGACAGTGAGTCCCTCACGCCTGTTTTTGCGCTCTAGGTGATTGAAAGGCCTCCGGTTTCGACCGGGGGCCTTTTTCTATCTCGAGCCCGATCGCATTCGCATCACGCGCCTCCGCTTTTCTCTTGCACTCCCATTCCGAAAGGATTTTCACCATGTCTCAGAACACCACCGCCGCCCAGCCCCGCACCGTCCAGACCGCCGACCGCGGCAAACTCGACGTCCGTGCCCTCGTCCTGCTCGCCATCCTGCTCGCTGCCGGCTTCATCCTCAACTTCACCGTCGGCAAGGCAATCTCGGGCATCTCGGGCGGCATGATCAGCCCCGAGTTCATCATCTCGGCCTTCTGCCTCACCATCCTGGTCGTTCGTCCCAACATCGGCCAGGCGCTCGTTATTGGCCTCATCTCGGCTGCCGTGATCCAGATCACCACCACTTCGCCGTTCGTCGATTTTGCCGCCGAGGGCATCGCCGCCATGCTCATGGCCGGCATCGTCAACGCCGCCGGCAAGAACGGTCAGGTCAAGCCCGTCATCGCTATTGTCGCAACCTTCCTGACCACCTTTGTCTCCGGCGTCATCTTCATGGTCATCAAGATGGCCATGCTCGGCGTGGTAGGCGAGCTCGCCGCCGCCATGCTGCCCGTCGTCGCCATGACCGCCGTCTTTAACGCCATTCTGGTCGGCGCCCTCTACCTGCCCATCCAGAAGGCCCTTAGGCTCAACTAACCCGCTCGGCTTTACGAGCCACCCCATCTTGGCGTTCATTCGTCGCTCGCGTACCCAAGTACGCTTCACTCCTCTTTCGCGCCAACCTGGGGCCCCTCGTAAAGCCGTCTCCGTGCTTCACCACCAAAGACCGTCCCAAACAACGAGCTTTTTTGGGACGGTCTTAAACAACTGGTCATTTAAGAACGTCCCTAATGACTATGAAAGGTATCCATGGAAACGATCATCAACGTCGACGATGTCTCGTTCTCCTATGGCACGCAGACCGAACAGGCGCTCAGCCACATCTCGCTCGGCGTGAACAAGGGAGATTTCATCGGCATCATCGGGCCCTCGGGCGCCGGCAAGTCCACGCTTGCCGCCTGCCTGTCGGGCGCCGTGCCCCACCACTACACCGGCGCGTTCTTTGGGTCCGTCATGGTCGACGGCCACGACACCTGCGAAGTCTCGCTCACCGACGTGTCGCAAATCGTCGGCAGTGTGCTGCAGGATATCGACACGCAGATGGTCGCTTCGGTCGTCGAGGACGAGATGCTCTTTGGCCTCGAGAACTTTGGCGTTCCCCACGACCAGATCGAGCAGCGCGTGAGCGAAACGCTCGAGACCGTCGGCATCAGCGACCTGCGCGACCGCGAGATCGCCACGCTCTCGGGCGGACAGAAGCAAAAGGTAGCCATCGCCGCCATCCTCGCCATGCGCCCGCACGTCTTGG
>CABUZD010000171.1 GCA_902495945.1 uncultured Collinsella sp. | reverse complement strand
TTGGTGTCCATGGGGACTCCTTTCTGTTGGTTGTGTTGTGGAAGAGGGTTGTTGCCCGCGGAGGGGCTGGCGGGCTACAGGGTTCGTCCGAGCCTAAGATCGAGCTCGGTTGTGGGGCAGTCTGCCTGTCCGTGCGGCTCGCAAGCGCCAAGGGCTCCAAAGCGATAGAGCGTTGCGACGGGCGTGGTGTAGGCGAGCCGCAGCTGATGCTCGACGGGGGCACATCCGTCATTTTTGTAATGAGCCGCGTAGTACTGCGCGATGCAGGCGTTCATCTCGCTGCCATTGCGATGGCGCTCAAACTGGCGTCTGCAGGTCTCGATGATCTTTGCTACCGACTTGGGTGCCGTCGCGGGAACAAGGGCGAGATAGCTCTCAAATAGCTCGTTGATGCTCAGGAGGCACAGCAGGTCGATCAGCGTCCTTATGGCTGCTCCCTCGGCGGAAAAGTGCGCGGTCATGCGGTTATATCGGTTGCGGTCGACGATGGCCGCATGGGGTCTTGGAGTTTTCTGCCCCGTGGTCCCGGGCTTTTGCCGCGCCTGTGTATTGAGCTCGACGTTGCAGCGCTTGAGACCGTCCAACGGAAGGAACAGTGCGGTGCGCAGGGTGTTCCGCTTGCTTTCGAGTTCATGACGCTCGTCGGGTTCCCATTCGAGCTTGAGTTTCGTGTCGAGCGCCGTAAGCATATGGGCTAGGCAGCCTACGGTAAGAACGTACGAATCGTTGTCGCGTTTTGGGGCATAGGGGTCTGTCAGCTTGCGAATGTCGGGGTCGCCCATGATCTTTGTGCAGCGCTTCAGCAGTTGAGGGTGGTCGGCCAAGATCGTCGCGAGCGGTAGCGACGCGTAGTTCTTGATGGTCGCGGCGGCAAAGGCGGCGTCATATTCGTTTGCATATGCTCGCCCAATGCGGGTATCCAGAATGCTTTTCTTATCGCCGTCTTCAGCGTGGTGGTTTGTCATAGCTTCTCCAATCGGTTGATGTTCGTGCTGTTTGTTGATGTGTTGGTTGTCGTGAGTGATGTGCTTGCCGTGGGTGATGTGCTGACGTTGGGGTGCTATGCAGTTTTCAATGAGCCCGTGAGGCAGTTGCTGCAGGGGCGGGATGGAACGGCCCATGCAAGGCGGAAGGCATCGTGCTCAAAATCGAGACAGCAATGCCCTGGGCGCCTCACATGTGGCAGTTACCTCATTAAGTTGTCATTGCGTTTGGGGTTGTACTTTGCCGATCTTCCTTCTCTTACACGCTAAAACTCAAACTTCATATGCTCGATCTACTTAAAACCGCAACGGCGGTCTTTTATCAACTTATATGTCGGAACGCGTCTTTGCAAGTACTTTTTTGCTTTTGTTTCAAATGGAGTGGTTTTGCAACCGTCACGCGCCACGCTATGCGAACGTGCCCCGGCTCGGATAAGATGGTGCGATCGAGTTCTACCGCGCTCACCGCAAGTAGCCTTTGTTGCTGAGATGGGTCATGGCCGAAAGGGGCCCGTATCCCAACAGATACGGGCCCCTTGCTATTTAAATGGGCATGAGGGTGTATTAGGGGGATGTCTTGCTGTCGGCATCCGCGTGCGGCGCCATTCGCTGTCTGTAAATATACGTTTACAGCTAATTTCATACCACTTGTCGGAATGCGGACGCTGTCCTTGCATGCCGGGCGTACATTGAACGTGGTTTTTCGCGTGAAACCACGAATCGGTTGTCAGCCCTGAACAAGGAGGCCCAGCATGACGCTTGCCAAACCCATCAATAAATACATCGACTATATCGATGCCCCCGAGGACACGTTTGAGCAGTATGTCGAGAAGGCGTTAAAGTACAACTTTCGCTGCGTATTTGCGAACCTTCAGGAGTACGAGACGGGCCGCGCCATGCTCGAGGGCTCTGACATCATCCTTGCCGGCGCCATCGACTTTCCCCAGGGCACTATGACGCTTGAGGAGAAGCTTGCGAGGTTTGAGGAATACGCTGCGTGTGGCTTTACCGAGATTGACTACGTTTTGAATCAGGGGTCGATCGAGAACCGCGATTTTGATGCCATCGAGCGCGAGATGACTACCATTGCTGATTTTTGTCGCGCGCATGGCATCACTGACAAGGTGATCGTCGAGATGTGCAAACTGGACGGCGACGACGCCGCCAAGCGCCGTGTATGCGAGATCGCGCTGGAGGCTAAGCCGGGATTCCTTAAGACATCGACTGGCAGAAGCTTTGGCGGTGCTAAGCTCGAGGACGTGCGGCTGATGCACGAGGTGCTCGGCGATGCCGTGGCAATCAAGGCGGCGGGCGGTATCCATAATTACGAAGAGGCTTGCGCATTCATCGAGGCCGGCGCCAGCGCGTTGGGTGCCTCGGCGGGCATCGCGATCGTCGACGGCGCACCGACGGATGAGCGTCGCTAGCAGACGTATTTGACCTGAGCGATAAAGCTTCACGACTACGCGCCGTTCATGTTCGAGACAATATGACTTTTTGCCCGTTGTAAACGGAGTCGCGATGGGTGTTCTGTATGATGGCTCAGACAAGGTTGTTCAATGACAGGGAGGCATATATGGCAATCAAAGCCATCGCGATGGATATCGACGGTACGCTCACCAACGACCAAAAGGTCATCAGCCCGCGCACGCGCGAAAAGCTGCTCGCGGCGCAGGAGTCGGGCATTAAGCTCATTTTGGCTTCGGGCCGTCCCGCATGGGGACTACATGCTCTGGCGCAGGAACTCGACCTTCAAAACCATGACGGTCTGCTAGTCGCTTTCAATGGCGCGCATGTGGTCGACGCTCAGACCGATGAGGTTCTTTTTGACCAGGCCATGCCGGCTGACGAGCTGCACCGTCTGATTGATCACCTGCGTAATTTTGACGTGATCCCTATGATTTCGCTTGGTCGCGATCTGCACGTCGAGGATTCGTACCGCTGCATGATCACGCTGCCTGACGGCTCGCAGAAAAACATCGTCAAATACGAGCGCGATGCGTGCGATCTTAAGATCCGCGAGGTCGAGAGCCTGCATGAGGTCGCTGATGCTTATCCCGTGGACAAGCTGCTGACGGCGGGCGATCCGGCCTACCTGCAGGCGCATTACGAGGAGATGTATGCGCCCTTTAAGCAGACGCTTTCGGGCATGTTTACGGCCGACTGGTACTTTGAGTACACGGCGCCCGGTATCGACAAAGCCCGTGCGCTCGAGGGTGCCCTGCCCAAGCTCGGCATCGATGCCAGCGAGGTCGTATCGTTTGGCGACGGCCAGAACGACAAGTCCATGATTGAGTGGGCGGGTACCGGTGTTGCCATGGGTAACGCCGTCGATGAGGTTAAGGCGGTAGCCCAGATGGTGACCGCCAATAACAACGAAGACGGTATTGCGGTGGCGCTGGATAAGCTGCTGGGCTAGAATCGCCGATTAATGCATGGTTCGGGCGCCTGCTCGCGGGCGTCCTTTTGTTAGGGAGGGTGCCGTGTCCGCATTTCCGTTCGACGCCGTTATCTTTGACATGGACGGTGTCATTGTCGATACCGAGTATTACTACCTGGGCGAGACTGCCGCGTTTGCCAAGGAGCTTGGGCTTAATCTGACTCAAGAGGAGTTGAATGGGCAGG
>CABUZD010000170.1 GCA_902495945.1 uncultured Collinsella sp. | reverse complement strand
TTTTTAATTGTCGCGGTCGCGTCGCTTGCCGTCATAGAGTCCTCGCATGAGAAGGTGGTTTGCTGCCATGATTTTAGTCCGATATGGAGATTAGGCTATATCCTTGTCCGCTCGGGGCGTTAAGATGGCCCGAATTCGGTCGTTTGCGCTCGCTCGGGGTATACTTTCGACTATATACGGTTCTAATGTGCATGCATTGGGCCTATTTGTCGGATTATGGATGTGGAGCGCACATGGCGAACACCCAGAACTATATTAACCACCTGCTGCAGAACACCGGCATTACGCCGGCATGCAGCGAAGAAGAGCGCTTGGCTGCCGAGGATATCGCTCAGATCTTCCGCAACCACGGCTTTGATCCCGAGGTTCAGGAGTTCAATGCCCCGGCGCCCAGTAGGTTGGCATTTGCCGTTACCGGTATTCTTGCGTTTGCCGGCGCCCTGCTGATGGGCATCGGCGGCGGTATCGGCTTGGTCGGCACCTTGCTGGCTATTGTCGGCGCCGTTCTTTACGTGCTCGAGCGCACGGGTCACCCCGTGGTTTCGCGTCTGGGCAAGACGGGCGTGAGCCAAAATGTCATCGCCTACCACAAGGCCTCGGGCCCGCTCGCGTCTCCGCGCAACCGCCCGGTGGTCGTTGTCGCACACTACGACTCTCCCCGTGCTGAGCTGCTCGCCCGTGAGCCCTATGCTTCGTATCGTGCGCTTATCGCCAAGCTGTTGCCCATTGCCACGGTTGCCCCCGCTGCCGTTGCCATCCTGCGCATCCTGCCGCTCCCCGGCGCGCTCAAGGTTCTGCTGTGGATTGTCGCGATCCTCGCTTCCCTCGTTGCACTTGCCAACGCGGCAAACATCATCTCTAACCGCCACATTCTTCCCTATACGTCCGGCGCGGTGTGCAACAAATCTTCTGTCGCCGCTATGCTCGGCGTTATGGACAACGTTGCTCCCTTCCAGGGCGAAAACGAGTTTCCCGACGATGTTCCGTTCGATACCTATTTTGGGGAGCAGAAGCGTCGTGCCGAGGAAATGGCGCGCGCGGCGGCGGAGTATGCCGCGAACCAGCAGCAAAACGACTACGGCAACACCATCGAGTATGAAGAGCCTACCTACGTCGAGGACGAGTTCGGTCAGCCGATTGCTCCCGACGCTCAGACCGAGCCCGAACAGGGTGAGGCTTTCGACGAGCAGATCGAGGGCTTTGAGGGTGCGTCTGCCGACGAGACACTGATTGGCGCCATCGTGCCCGAGGATCAGAATCAGGCCGTCCAGGCCGAAGAGTTCAATGACGAGGTTCCCGCTGCTGAGCCGGCGGAGGAGCCTGCCGCGGCCGAGCCCAAGCTCTATCGCAATGCCGCCGGCAACATCCGCTTTGGCTCGGATGCCATCCGTGCGCTCGGAATGCTTCCCGAGTCCTGCACGCTCGATTACGAGGAGGGCGAGGAGCCGACGTTTGAGCCCGAGCCTGCCCCCGTTGTCACCGTGGATGATGAGTCTGCCGCGGTTACCGCTGCCGATGCCGAGCCCGAGGCGGTGTCCGCGATCGATCCCGCGGCAGGACTGGACATTTTGGCTCCCGCCGCGCCGGCGCAAGACGTTGCGGACGAGTCTGACGACGATTACGTTGAACAGCCGAGGTGCGTGTCTTACGAGAGCGATACTGATTTCTCGGCCGAGATTCCCGCGGCAACGCCCCATGCCGATATTGCATCCGCGTTCTCTTCGATTGGCGCCAGCGCTTCCAGCTTCTTTAAGGGTGCGCTTGCAAAGGGCAGGAAATTTGTCGACGATTTCGAGGAGAAGCGCGCTGCCGCACGCGAGGCTGCCGAGCAGGAGGCTATCGCTCAGCAGCAGGCAGCCGAGGCGGCACGTGAGCGCGCGGCGCAAGAGTTTGAGCAGAACGAGGCTATGCAGTCCGGGCCCGTCGACGCTGCCGAAGCTACGACGTCCTTTGAGTCCCAGCAACCGACGTCAGCGGATGTTGTTGAGGCAACAACGTCTTTCGAGGCTCAGCAGCACGTCGATAGCACCATGTCGTTTGATGCCGCGCAGTTCGATTCCACGATAACGTTTGAAAAGCAAGGCACCGCAATTGCCGAGCCCCTTCCTGTTTCCGATGAGCAGGGCGACGCGGCAGACGATGACGAGCCCATTGATGCTGCCGAAATCCAAGATGCCGCCGAGGACGAGTCCGTCGAGGCCAACTCTGACGAAGAGCAATACGCGGCAGCCGATCAAGGTGATTCGACCGAGGTCGAGCAGGAGGAAGTGCCTGCGGTTTCCGAGACTCCCGAGACGGATGAGTCGAGGCCTTACTCCACGCAGATTTTCACCATGCCGACCCCGAGCGGTTCCGGTGCCACGGTTGCCGATGCTGCTCCCACCCAGGACGAAACGGTCGATTCCCTTATGGCCCAGATTTCCTCCCAGGCATCACCGCGTCCGCAGATGAATGTTCCCGATCCGGCGTCGGCTCCGTCGCCCGCACCTTCCTCGTCTCCGCTGGCTTCGGTTCCCGATCCGTCGCTACCGTCGATGAAGCAGGCAAACGTTGCGTCTCGCACGTCGCTGTTCGACCTTCCTGACCCCTCCGCACAGGTCAACGACCCCTTTGCTACTGCCCAGGGTCCCGAACCCACATCGGCACCCGTTGCGCCTCCTGTGCCCGTTGCGTCGGGCGCTCAGCCGATCGAGACCATTTCGGCTCCCGCCCCGGCGGCACCCAAGTCTCGCAAGCGCGGCCTGGGTGGCCTGTTCGGTCGTAAAAAGAAAAACGAGCAGGACAGCATGAGTGACTGGCTGGGCGTCGAAGACGATTACGATGCCAAGAAGTCCGGTCGCGGTATCGGTTCGTGGGATAACTTCGAGGACGATAACGATGGCTGGAAGGGTGGCGCTACGTCTTCCGATGGCGCTTCTTCCGAAGATATGCTCTCGGCTGTCGCCTCTATGGGCGATGATGAGCTGCTCGGTCACGATATCTGGTTTGTGGCAACGGGCGCCTCGGATTGTGATGGCGCCGGCATGAAGGCCTTCTTGGCTTCGCATCGCGATAAGCTCCGCGGCGTATTCTTCATCAATCTTGAATCCGTCGGCGCCGGTAGGCTTTCGGTGGTGACGGTTGAGGGCGAACAGCAGCTGCTCAAGGGCGATCGTCGCATCATGAACCTGGTCAGCAAGGTGTGCAAGTCGTTCCATGTCGATTGTGGCGCGCTCGAGATGCCCTATGCCAAGACCGATGCCTATGCCGCGCTCGAGGCGAGCCGCCGAGCCCTCACCATCGCCGGCGTGGACGGCACGCGTCTGGCTTGCGCTCGTACCGAGGACGACCTGCCCCACAATGTCAACCCGACGAACATTGCCACGGTATCCGAGGTCGTGACCGAGGTTATCCGCCGTTCGTAGACGGAGCTCTAAGGAGTCAACGTGTTTTTGTATATTAAGCGCCATTGGCCTGTCTATGTGATTTTGACCTTGATTGCCATTGCGTTAGGATTTGGGGCTGCCTACATCGTGGGTGCAAAGGGCTCGACCCCCGCCTCCGCAATCAGCGAAGAGGTGGAGCAAGAACAGAGCACGGGTGCCGATGGGATTCCTGAGTCCGAGCAAACAATCGTTGATGGTGGATCTTCGTCTGCAGAGTAGATACGGCGATTTACATGATTGAAAGCGGGCG
>CABUZD010000169.1 GCA_902495945.1 uncultured Collinsella sp. | reverse complement strand
CGGCCCTCTCGGGCCCCAACCATGCCGAGGAAATCTGCCGCGGCGGGCTTTCTGCCGCCGTCATCGCCAGCGAGGACCAGCAGGTGGGGGAGACCTTTAAGGAGCTGCTGCTTTCCACGGCCTTCCGCATCTACCTATCGCAGGACATGACTGGCGTCGAGGTTTGCGGCGCCATGAAGAACGTTATCGCCATCGTATGCGGCATCTCCGCGGGCTCGGGCGCGGGCGACAACACACTTGCCCTCATCATGACGCGCGGCTTGGCCGAGATCAGCCGTCTGGTGCACGCCCGCGGCGGTCAAGCTAAGACCAGCATGGGACTTGCCGGCATGGGCGACCTCAATGCCACCTGCACCTCGGAGCATTCGCGCAACCGTACCTTTGGCTACGAGTTTGCCCACGGCGTGTCGCTCGACGAGTACCAGACGCGCACGCACATGGTGGTCGAGGGCGCCGTTGCCGCCCGCAGTGTGAGCGAGCTCGCCCGTTCACTGGGCGTAGACATTCCGCTCACCTTTGCCGTGGAGCAAACGCTCTACAACGGTGTTACTTTGGATAGGGCGCTCGAGATTCTTACCGATCGCGTCCCCTCTCAAGAGTTTTACGGACTCACCGACTAGCGCAGAAAGGCTTCTACCATGGGTTCCATTAAAATCGCTCCGTCCGTCCTTTCGGCCGATATGGCCAACCTCAAGGGAGAGCTCGACAAGATCGCCGGCGCCGACTACGTGCACTTCGACGTCATGGATGGCCACTTTACCGGCAACCTCACCTTTGGCGTTGACATCCTCAAGGCCGTCAAGCGCTCCACCAACGTGCCGGTCGATGCGCACCTCATGGTGTCGAACCCCGACGAGACGGTCGATTGGTACGCCGACGCCGGTGCCGATATGATCACGGTCCACTACGAGGCCTCCACGCACCTGCACCGCACGCTCACCCATCTACAGCAGCGCGGCGTCAAGGCCGGCGTCGTGCTCAACCCCGCCACCCCCGTGTGCGTGCTCGAGAGCATCATCGACGTTGTCGACATGGTGCTGCTCATGAGCGTGAACCCCGGCTTTGGCGGCCAGAGCTTTATTCCCGGTACCATTGCCAAACTGCACGAGCTCAAGGCCATGTGCGAGCGTCACGGCGTGTCGCCCCTGATCGAGGTCGACGGCGGTATTTCTTCCAAGAACATTGCCGATGTCGTCAAGGCCGGCGCCAACGTGCTCGTGGCCGGCTCCGCCGTATTTAAGTCCGAAGATCCCGCCGCCGAGGTTGCGCTGCTGCAAAAGCTGGGCAACGAGGCCGCACAGGAGGCATAAACCCTTATGACCGCAGGTCAAAACCGCATACCCGTGAATCTTGACTATGCCGCCTCGACGCCCATGCGCGCCGAGGCGCGCCTTGCGCAGCGTGAGTACGACGAGAGCGAGCTTGCCGGCGTCAACCCCAACTCGCTGCACTCGCTTGGCCGCAAGGCCGCCGCACGCCTGGAAGTCGCCCGTCGCGAAATCGCCCGTAGCTTTGGCGCACGCGTTCGCCCGTCCGAGATCGTCCTGACCAACGGCGGCACCGAGGCCAACCAGCTGGCGCTCCTCGGTCTTGCCGAGGGCGCCCGCCAGCGCGACCGAAAGCGTAACCGCGTGATCGTATCTGCCATCGAGCACGATTCGATTTTGGACAACCTGCCGCTGCTGCGCGCCGCCGGCTTTTCCGTCGACCTGGTGCAGCCCTGCCGCGCGGGCTACATTGAGCCTGCCGCGCTTGTCGAGCTACTAGGCGACGACGTGGCGCTCGTGAGCATCATGGTTGCCAACAACGAGACCGGCGTGGTGCAGCCCATCCGCGAGCTTGCCGCGGCCGCGCATACCGTGGGCGCCCTGTTCCACACCGATGCCATCCAGGGGTATCTGCACATTCCGCTCGATGCCGCCGAGCTTGGAGTTGACGCCATGACCGTTGCCGCGCACAAGATCGGTGGTCCCGTGGCATCTGGCGCACTCTACCTTAAGAGCCGCACGCCGCTGCGCCCGCGCATCTTTGGCGGCGGACAGGAGGCCGGTCGTCGTGCCGGCACGCAGGACCTGCGTACACAGCTGGCTTTTGCCGCTGCCGCCCGTACGCTGGCGCCCCATGTGGCCCAGGAGCGTGCGACGCTGCAAGCCCTTTCCGACAAGCTCTACGCCACGCTTACGGCCCATCCGCGTATTCATGCCACCATGGGCGACTACACACAGGCCGATCGCCTGCCGGGCATGGTGTCGATCTACGTCGACGGCATGGACTCCGAGGAGCTCATCATCAAGCTCGACGCTGCCGGCTTTGAGGTATCGGCAGGCTCGGCGTGCTCGAGCGGCAGTATGGACCCCAGCCACGTTTTGAGCGCGATGGGCATCGGTCGCGAGCAAGCTCTCGGCGCTCTTCGCATCTCGTTCGATGACCGCGTGAATCCGGACGATCTGGACGAGTTTGCCCAGACGCTGCTCTCGATCGTAGGCGCCGCATGATCGTCGCCGAGCTTGAGCGCGCGCTGCTGGCACGCTATCCCAAGACTGATGCCGAGAGTTGGGACCATGTTGGGCTATCTGTGGGAGATCCGGCCGCGGAGATTACCGGCGTTGTCTGCGCGCTCGATGCGACCGAAGCCAATGTGCACCGCGCCCAGGAGGCCGGCGCCAACGTGCTGCTGACGCATCATCCCATATACATCAAGGCGCCTGAGGCCTTTTGTCCGGCGGATGCCGCACGCCCCCAATGCAGCGCGGCGCTCTACGAGGCAGCGCGTTGCGGCGTGAGCATCATATCGCTCCACACCAACCTGGACCGCTCGCACGAAGCCCGTGTCTGCCTGAGCAAGCTGCTGGGTGCCGCACCCGTGAGCTCACTGGAGCACGTGGACGACCCCGAGGCCACCGGCCTGGGCGCGCTTGCAACGCTCAACGACCCGTGCACACTGCGCGATCTTGCTACCCGTGCTGCCACGGCCTTCGGCAGCGACCCGCGTGTGTGGGGCGAAGCCGAGCACGCATGCCGTACCGTCGCTATTTTGGGCGGCTCCGTGGGCGACTTTGGAAAGCTCGCCATCGACGCGGGCGCAGATGTCATCGTAACCGGCGAGGCGGGCTACCACGTGGCGCAAGACCTTGCCTTGCGCGGGCTGCCGGTGATTTTGCTCGGCCACGACCGCTCCGAAGAACCGTTCGTTGATATATTGATGAACTCTGCAGTTGACGCCGGGGTCGACCCCCGTCATGCGATTAAAATACTGAACCCTTGCCAATGGTGGACTGTGACAAAAGGAGAGAACTTATGAGCGCCGGCGCTACGCTACTCAAGCTGCAACAGATCGATTTGGAGCTCGCCCGCAACAAGAGCGAACTTGCCAATATGCCGGAGCTCAAGGAGCTCGCTTCCAAGCGCAAGACCTACGTTAAGCTCAAGTCCGAGATGACCAAGCTCTACGCCCAGCGCAAGGATCTGGACATTGAGCTCGACGATCTCAACACCACCGAGATTCAGACCAACAACGCCATCGAGGCTGCCAAGAAGCGCCATGTCGACGGCTCCGACTACCGCGAGGTTCAGGACCTAGAGAACGAGCTCGCCACCCTGGCCAAGCGTCTGGACAAGATCGAGCACACCCGCAAGGACGTCGTCGTCGCCCACAAGGAGGCGCTCGACCGCGAGGCTCGCGCGCAGGCCATCATCGCCAAGTTCGAGGAGGGCGGGAAGG
>CABUZD010000168.1 GCA_902495945.1 uncultured Collinsella sp. | reverse complement strand
GCGTCGATGACTTGCGGGGGGCGTACGGGGAGGGGTTAACGGCTGGCCCCGCGGACCTATTGCATGCGGGCGGCGGGGCCATTGTGGCTCTTGACAGCGGATTGGGTCATATGAGCGAAAGCCCGCCAGAGCGAGCAAGGTGCCTTGAAACGAGGCGGCATTGACCTTCTGGTCATGCCGTCCTCTTTGAATGACAAGTTGTCGCTCTGGTGGGCGCGCAGCGTCAACTAGTTACGCGGTTTGGTAAAACCGCGTAACCCCTAGGGCCGCTGGCCCATTCCACCCTCGAGGGTGACGGTCTCGCCGTTCATGTACTTAAAGTCGGGACCGCAGAGCTGAACGACAACGCGGCCGATTTCCTTCTCGACGTCGCCGTAGTGACCCGCCGGCGGCATGTGGACGTTGGCCTTGAACGCCTCGGGATAGGCATCTTGGAAGTTCTCGAGCGCAGCGGTCCAAGCAAGCGGGCAAACGATATTGACGTTGATGCCGTCCTTGCCCCACTCGTTGGCGGCGACGCGGGTCAGACCGCGGATGCCCTCCTTAGCGGCAGCATAGCTGCACTGGCCATAGTTGCCAAACAGGCCGGCGCCCGAAGCAAAGTTGACCACGGAGCCCTTGGTCTCCTTCAGGTGCGGATAGGCCTTCTGCATATACAGATAGGTGGCATACAGACCGGAATAAATGGCCAGGTTAAACTGATCCATGGTGTGATCGGCGATGGTCACGCCCGAGGCGCTGGCCTGAGCATTGTTGACGACGGCGTCGATGCGGCCGAACTCCTCAATGGCCTTGTCGATGACGTTCTGGACGACGGCCTCGTTGTCCTGACCGGCCGAAACATCGGCCTGAACGGGCAGAACCTTAACGCCGTACTCGGCCTCGAGAGACTCCTTGGCGGCCTCGAGCTTGGCGACGTTGCGGCCGGTGATGACGAGGTTTGCGCCCTCCTTGGCAAATGCGATATCGATGCCGTAGCCGATGGAGCCAGCGGAACCGTCCTTAAGCGTGGCCTTGCCGCCGCCGGTGACGATCACGGTCTTACCAGTGAAAAGTCCCATACAAAGTCCTTTCAAATCGCGACGGGCACGCCCGCCGACTGCGCGTATCCAACTTCACGCGCCAAAAGCTGAGATGCAACTTTAGCGTGTTCGAGCGAAAATAAAAGACCGCGGTAGGCGAACGGCACCACGTCGTTCGGCGAAGGGATTGTCAAGTACAAACTGGATAAAGCGGCCGAGTTATTGTTATCAGATCGAGTCATCGAACACGTTTTGAAACTTTGCTGCGGTGCGTGGGATGTCGGCGCGAGACTTTATCATAGGGTGACAAACAACGATGAGGAGCACATGCCTATGACAGACGAGCTGGACCCCCAGACTCAACAGCATATTGATGATTCCGCAGACGTCACCGCAGATGCTGATGCTGTGACTTGCGATGGTATCGACATCGACGACCCCATCTTAGACGAAAGCGCTACGGCGGAAACCCCTGCCGCGGAAAGCGCCGACGAGCAAAACGACGATGCGCCCGCTCAGGACGACGCCCCTGTACAGGACGCCGCCCCGCAAGCAGCGGGCCCCATCGAGGTGTCTTCGGAAGAAGAGCTCGATGCCGTCATGGACTCCATGATGGATGCTGTCAAAGCGATGAAAGACGCCGTCGCCGATGCCGATATCGATGCCGAGGAAGAGGAGGCCGCCGAGGCGGCCTCGACCTTTGTGCCCGGCGAGACTCCGGTTGCCGACCAGGGCAGCACCATGCCCTCGTTTCTGCAGCTCGAGCACCCCACGATTGGCGCCGATGCGGTCGATCCGCACGCAGCAGGCTTTTCTGTGGTCGAGGGCGGTACCGGCAATATCGCCGCGCCGCAGGCTGCCGATGCGGACGCTGCCGACACCGCTCGCCCGACCGCCCCGCACTCCCCCGCCGCGAGCCGCGATCTGGGGACCGCTGTCTCGAACACTGCGAACGCCGTGGGCACCTTTATCGCCCAGGGCGCCTCGGCCATGCGCGAGATGAACGCCGCGAAAAAGGCACTTGCCGATGCCCGCGCCCACCTGGCCGAACTTGAGCAGCGCATTGCCGATCAGGCCGAGGAACTCGAGACGCGCCAGGATATCGCAGGCCGCTACGACCAGATCGTCGCCGACCAGCGCCAGGCGATCGCCACAGCGCAAAAGACCGCTGCGGCAGCCGAGATTGACCGTGATGCCCACGCCGCCAAAGCGACAGAGCTCAAGGGGCAGTTCGAACAAATGAAGACAGAGGATGACGCGACTGAGCTCCGCCTGAAGGCCGCGCTCGACGCCGTGGAGGCCCGCGAGGCGAGCTCACGCGAGACTGGCAACCGCCTCGTTCGACGTCTTGAGGATTCCAAGCGCATCCGCGACAAGGTGAAGGCAGAGCGAGACGCCGGCATTGCCGCTGCACAACAAACCGTCGACGCCACGCGCGCCCAGCTCGAGACGCTGCGTCATGAGTACGCCGAGCTGCAACGCAATCCCTCGGCAAATCCCGCCAACTATACGGTGCGCACCAGCGAACTCTCGATGCAGATCTCCGACACGGCAGATGCCCTGCGTAAAGCCGAAGAAGATGTCCCGCGCATCACCGCCGATCTTGAGCACTCGCTTGCCGCAGCCGAGCAGGCCGTCGAACAGGCGCAAGCCCCCATCGCCGACGCTAAGCGAGCCCATCAGGCCGTGACGACAGAGGCCGATGCCGCGCGCGACGAGCTGCAGACCGCAAAAACCGCCGCTGCAACGCGCCAGCGCGAACTGCGCGAGAAGATCACTGCCGAGGACAAGGCACGCCGCGACCAGGAGCAGACCATCGCCAACGCCCAAGCAGATACCGCACATGCGCAGTCGATCATCGAACAGGCGACCGAAGTACACGACCACCCAGAGATCACTGAGTCGCTTGCAGGATCCTTGGCCCGAGACAAAGCCGAACACGCCGAGACCGAGCGAGAAGTCGCCCAGCTCGAGGCCGCCGAGGACGCGGTGCGCGAGCGTACCCGCGACTCACGCATCAAATTCACCGGCGCCATCGTCTGCATCGTCGCCGTAGTCCTCGTGATCATCCTGATCTGGCTCTTCGCGAGCAAGTAGTCGTTTAAGAACGTCCCCAACGACTACTTTTCGCCAGCAACGCAAACGCCGATGTTACGGCACCGACAGCGAAAACCCGCCAGAGCGAGCAAGGAGCCTTGAAACGAGGCGGCATTGACCTTCTGGTCATGCCGCCGAAGTTGAAAGGCAGATTGCCGCTCTGGCGGGTTTGCAGCGTCGAGCAGTTACGCGGTTCGTAGAACCGCGTAACTACAAAATGAGCATCGCGTCACCAAAGCTGAAGAAGCGGTAGCGCTCCTCGATGGCGGCGGCGTAGGCATCCATGATCTGGTCGCGGGTGGCAAGCGCGCTCACGAGCATCATGAGCGTGGAGCGCGGCACGTGGAAGTTCGTGATCAGCGCATCGACCACGTGATAGGTCGAGCCGGGCATGAGGTAAAGCTGCGTCGTGGCGTTCTCGCGCACCACGATGTCACCGCGGCCAAGCGTATCGGCCCCGTCCTCGCGGCCTTCAAAATAGCGCGCCGTCACGGCCGGATCGGACACCGGCGCGTCCGCGTCAAACGCGCTCTCGAGCGAGCGCACCGCGGTAGTGCCGACTGCGATCACACGATGACCCTCGGCCTTGGCCTTATGCACGGCGTCGACAACCTCCTGCGACACGTGGTAGCGCTCGGTGTGCAG
>CABUZD010000167.1 GCA_902495945.1 uncultured Collinsella sp. | reverse complement strand
CGGCAAGACTTTCACCTCCGAGCTTTCGCGCGGCTACGCCAAGACTACCAACAACCGCATGGAACTCATGGCGGTCATCGTGGCGCTCGAGGCGCTCAACCGCCCCTGCGAGGTCGAGGTCCATTCCGATTCGCAGTACGTCGTCAACGCTTTCAATAAACACTGGATCGACGGCTGGAAAAAGCGCGGGTGGAAAACTGCCAACAAGCAGCCCGTTAAGAACCGCGACCTGTGGGAGCGCCTGCTTGCCGCCAAAAGCAAGCATAAGGTGGAGTTCATCTGGGTTAAGGGTCACGCCGGCCACGAGCTCAACGAGCGCTGCGATGAGCTCGCCACCACGGCGGCCGACGGCAGTAACCTCGATATCGACACCGGCTTTAACGAGAGCGACCTGTAACGGCGTTTTCGCACGCTATTTCCTGCCCCCTCGCGCTACACTCATCCTGTAAACCGAACGGCACGAGGGGGATACATGCTGCGTATAGCGACCATCGGCACATCCATGATTACCGACGACTTTATCCAGGTCGTCAACGCCAACGACCAAACCGCGTTTGTGGGCACGCTCTCGCGCGATGCCGAGCGCGGCGCCGCCTTTACCGCCGAACACGGCGGCGAGCGTAACTTCACCGCACTTGACGAGCTTGCGTCCGCCGACGACGTCGACGCCGTCTACATCGGCAGCCCCAATGCGCTCCACTACGAGCAGGCCCTTGCCTGCATCGCCGGTGGCAAGCACGTCATCGTCGAGAAACCCTTCTGCGCCACCGAAGCGCAGGCGCTGGAAGTCTTCCGCGCTGCCGAGGCAGCAGGTGTCGTGGCCCTCGAGGCCATGCGTCCCCTCCACGATCCCGCCTTCCACGCCATCGAGGACGCCCTGGGCGAGATCGCCCCCATCCGCCGCGCCTCATTGCGCTTTGGCAAGTATTCCTCGCGCTACAACGAGATTCTCGCGGGACGCGCCACCAATATCTTCGACTGCAATATGGCATCGGGTTCCCTCATGGACATTGGCGTCTACGCCGTCGAGCCCATGGTCGAGATTTTCGGCATGCCCTCCGGCCTTACGAGCATGACTACTCTGCTCGACCCCACCACGCGACAGCTCACGCACGGCCCCATCGACGGCTGCGGTTCCATCCTCGCCAGCTATGGCGGAGGCCGCATCTCCGTCGAGCTCGCGCACTCCAAAATTACGAATGACCTGCTGCCCTCGCAGATCGAAGGCGAGCGTGGCACTATCCAGATCGACCATCTGTCCACGCCCCGCAACGTCCGCATCGACTATCGCGGCGATGTCGTACGCGGCTCGGCGACCGAGGCACCGCGCGAACAGGACGACAACGGCCGCGTGCTCGACCTGCCCAAATCGAGCAACACTATGGAATATGAACTCACAGACTTTATCACCGCCATCGGCGGCATCGATAACGTTAAGGAAGAGATTTGGGAGACCCCGGCGGGACGCCACGAGCTTGGCCACTACCGCGATGTCACACTCGTCTCACTGCGCATCATGGATGCCGTGCGCCAGCAGGCCGGCATAACCTTCCCGGCCGACGCAGGCAAGCAGGCATAGCTATGGGCCTCTTCGATACGTTCTTCTCCAGCGTCACCGGCGGCAGTCGAGAGCCTCAAAAACCATCAAACGTCGAGCTCGAGCTGCGCCGCAGGCTTACTGTGCTCGCAAGCGACGGGGCCACTCAAGACACTCCCCTGCGCTATTTCCTGCGCTGGGCGGGGCAAGTCCAGGGCGTTGGCTTTCGCTTTACCAACACCAACCTCGCGCAGGCACGCGCGCTCACCGGCTGGGTGCGTAACATGGAAGACGGCTCAGTCGAGATGGAGATACAGGGGGCTCCGGCAAATATCCTATCTCATCTCGAGGCGCTTCATGCCTCCTACGAGCGTATGGGAACGCGTTTTCGCCTCGTAGACGCCCAGGCCCGAGCCCCACTTGCCAATGAAGACGGTTTCACGCCTCGTTATTAGTATTGTGTGCTAAATACGGTATCATTTACCTACGACCGTTGATAGAAAAGAGGCGAGGCGCATGGCGGTGCAAAGAAGGAATACCAGGCAGCGAAAGCTGGTTCTTGACGCCGTGCGCCAAAGCTATAACCATCCCACCGCCGACGAAATCTACAACGCCGTGCGCGAACAGGATGACAAGATCAGCCGCGGCACGGTCTACCGCAATCTCAATCTCTTGGCCGACGCAGGCGAAATCCTCTCCATCAAGACGCCGGGCGGCAGCCGCTTCGATCGCACCATCGAGCCGCACGCACATATCATCTGCACCTCGTGCAGCCGCGTCATCGACGTGCCGCTCCCCTTCGATGCCCAGCTCGACGCCGAGGCGTCCGAGCAAATCGGTTGGCACGTCACGTCGCACTACACCATCTTCGAGGGACTCTGCCCCGACTGCCGGTAGATGTTCGGGACATGCCTTAAAATCCACCTTTCCGCACTTTGCAGCAAAAAATAGATTTCTAGGTATGTCGCGAAAACCTACTCGGCGAGCAGACGGCGCAGTTCTTCTTCGACCGTGCGCACGTAACGGCCGCGGTCGTTGATGTCGCGCATGGTGGGATTGCAGCTCTCCATTAGATAAGGATGGCCCACCACGTTGAGCATGTCGCGGTCGTTTTCGTTATCGCCAAACGCCATCATCTCATCGGGCGAAATACCCAAGGCGCGACCGTAATCGGCAAGCGCGGAGCCCTTGCCCGAACCAAAACCGATAAAGTCCGTCCATTCGGTTCCCGACGTCATCACGTCGACACGGTCGCTAAAGAGGCGCTCGAAATACTCCAGGGCCGCCGGCTGATCCACCTCGGGCGTCTGGAAGGCAATCTTAATGACGTCTTCGTCGATGTCCTCGGGGCGGTCGACCACCGCCACATCGCAGTGGACCTCATAGCGCAAATGGTCGACGAACGTATCGTTGCCGCTCATGGTGTAGAGGTGTCCCTCACATGAAAGGGTCACGTCGGCATGGGGATACGCAACCACGGCATTCGCGATATCCATAGCAAGGCTACGCTCCATGGAACGCTTGACAACGGCACGTCCCTCGCTCATCACCAGGGCTCCGTTTTCGCATACATAGGCGAGCTCATCGGCCACCGGGGCAAACAGGTAGCGCAAGCTCGCATATTGACGGCCGCTCGCCGGCATAAACACGATACCGCGACGATGCAGCTCATCGATGAGCTCAAAGGCCTCGGAACGCGGCTCGTGCTCCCCCGGATGCAGCAATGTGCCGTCCAAATCGCATGCAATCAGCTTGATTCCCTCAAGACCCATATGCTTTCCCCCACAGCATCTCATCAACAGAAAGACGGACTTTGAATAGTTGCCTCTCAAAGTCCGTCCTACTTATACGCACGTTAACCGCGCGCCTTCTTTACGATCGTAAAGTCTGGAGCCATACTCACAACGGCATCCGCCGCACTCGACGTAAAGCGCCGGTCCGAATCGAGTTCACGGGTAACCGTCGAGAGCCGAACGCCCTCGACGCCCCGGAGCATGCGGCCCAAAACAGGCTGC
Organism: uncultured Collinsella sp.; assembly: GCA_902495945.1. Lineage (GTDB taxonomy): Bacteria > Actinomycetota > Coriobacteriia > Coriobacteriales > Coriobacteriaceae > Collinsella. The sequence goes on along the minus strand of CABUZD010000167.1, from coordinate 226 downwards.
ACCGGCGTATACATGCGCACGGTATACTCGTCCGAGTCACCCCGGAAAAGCGGCGCGTGCATATTGCCGATCTCCCAGCACGCATGCGCGAGCGCAATCGGGTCCATGCGGTCAACTTCGACCAAATAAACCTCGGCGCTGCGCAGGCGCACGACAACCGCCACGGGCACCACGCCCGAACGGTCGACGGCGAGCACCTAGCCGTCGACAACACCACCCCCGTCCG
>CABUZD010000166.1 GCA_902495945.1 uncultured Collinsella sp. | reverse complement strand
CTCCATGAGTGTGTCATAGCAGGCACGAGCCGCAACCAAGGCCAAGTGCCCCGGCGCGCCACCGTGCTCGTTGGTACCGTGCGCCGCGGCGCACGAACGCGCCTCGAAGTACGTTGCCAGTGCGTCGCCCATGCCAGCGACCGTCATACGCAGTGGGGCTGCCGCGACCACGTTGGTATCGACCACGACCAGGTCTGGATTCTTCTCGAGCATCAGGTAGTGGTCGAACGACCCATCCTCGTGATACAGCACCGAAATCGCGCTGCACGGACCGTCCATCGAAGCCGCCGTGGGGCATACGCACAACGGCACCTCGGCATAAAACGCAACGGCCTTGGCAATATCGAGTATCTTGCCGCCGCCAATGCCCACCACCATGTCGCAATACTCGGCCCGGGCTTCCTTAGCCATTTCGACAACGGCGTCTTCCGTACACGGACCGTCATAAATCTTAAAGAACGGCTCACTTAGATCTTCGTCCAGAAATCCATCGACGATCTGCTTGCACAGCCGATCCTCGGTGCCCTGGTCAAACAAGACATAAGCAGCGCAGCCCAACCATGACAAATACCTGCCCTGACGCGAAAGTTCGCCCGGCCCCTGAACATACCGGCCGGGACCGCCATAAACCATGGGAAGCGCCATACGAGAATCCGCCCTTCATCAAACAACGATTGGTGCAAAGTAACTTGCCCCCTGCACCAACTTGTGCATTGGAGACAGGCCACTTTGCACCATAGTAAAAAGGGGCAAAGCCATCTGCTTGCTTTGCCCCTTCCTTAGCTCGATTTACTCATCCACGAGATAGTAGTGGCCCAGCGCGTCGGCACCCAGGATGGCGTTTGCGACCATCTCGGGCGTCACCTCAAACGGCATGTTGCACATGGTGTCATCGGGTGCGCAGGCGGCCTCGGCAACAATCATGGCCTGCTCGCGCGTAAGCTCGGCAACGCCAAGTTCCTTCATCGTGACCGGCAGGCCCAGCTCAATGCAGAAGCCCAAGACTTCCTCGAGCTTCTCGGTCGGGGCATCCTCGAGTACCAGCTGGACGATGGTGCCGAAGGCGACCTTCTCGCCGTGATACATGCCGTGACACTCGGGCAGCATCGTCAGGCCATTGTGGATAGCATGAGCAGCAGCAAGGCCCGAGCTCTCAAAGCCAATGCCCGAAAGCAGCGTATTGGCCTCAATGATGTGCTCGACGGCAGGCGTGAGCGCACCCTTCTCCAGCGCGACCTTGGCCTTGACGCCATCGGCCATAAGCGTCTCGTAGCAGAGCTTGGCGAGCGCCAGGCCGGCCATTCCGCCCTTGCCGCCGGCGCAAGTGCCACCGTCGGCATCGTGCGTCGCCTGGGCCTCAAAGTAGGTTGCGAGCGCATCGCCCATGCCGGAAACCGTCAGGCGCACCGGGCTCGCCGCGATAACCGTCGTATCCATCAGGACAATGTTGGGGTTTGCCTTAAGGAAGAGATATTTATCGAACTGGCCGTCATCGGTGTAGAGCACCGAAAGCGCCGAGCACGGTGCATCGGTCGAGGCGATGGTGGGGCAAATGATAACCGGAGACTCCAAGTAGTAGGCGACGGCCTTCGCGGTGTCAAGGATCTTGCCGCCACCGACGCCGACGATGATGTCGCAACCGTTGTCGCGAGCGAGCGCAACCAGACGATCGACCTCGCCCTTGGAACACTCGCCGTTAAAGTCCTCAAACAGCAGCTCGGCCTTAGCCTCGGCAAAGCCGCCCTCGATCTTGGCACCGACGCGCTTCTTGCCCGAAGGCGTCACGATGACGAGGGCCTTAGCGCCGAGCGGCTCGACATAGGAGCCGAGCTTGGCGAGCTCGTCCGGGCCCTGGATGTACTTGCTGGGGCTATTGAAGATTGCAGCCATTTTTATCCCATTCTCTAATAATTAAAAAGAAAGGGGCTCCGTACGGATACGTGCGGAGCCCCTCGTTACGATAACAAGAGTCGATTAGAAATCGATGTCGGTGTCGTAGTAGCAGGCCTTGAGGATCTTCTCGAAGTCGGCAGCCTTGGTCTCACGCGGGTTCTCGGGCGTGCAGGCGTCGGTCTCGGCGTTCGCGGCGATCTCGGGCAGCTTGGCGAGGAACTCCTCCTCGGAAACCATCTGCGGGTTCTCGGCGTCGACCTTCACGCCACCATTCGCGTAATCCTTGATGGACTGCGGAATGTTGAGCTGGTCGTTGAGGTCGCGAATCTTCTGGACGAGCGCGGCGATGAGCTCCTCGTTGGTCTCGCCGGGAAGGTGCAGGATCTCCTTGGCCACGTAAGCGTAACGCTCGGCAGCACGGGGATCCTTGGAGTTCCACTGGATAACCTTGCCCAGGTACATAGCGTTTGCGGCACCATGGATGATGTGACCGTTCTCGAAGGCAGCACCGGTCTTGTGAGCCATGGAGTGAACGATGCCGAGCAGGCCCGAGGAGAAGGCGATACCGGCGATGCACTGAGCCTCGTGCATGTGCTGACGGGCCTCATGGTCGCCAGCATAGGACTTGGGCAGCCACTCGACGATCTCGCGGATGCCGTGCAGAGCGTTGGCGTCGGTGAACATGGAAGCGCAGGTGGAAACGTAGGCCTCCATGCAGTGGGTCAGAGCGTCCATGCCGGTGTGAGCGCACAGCTTGGCGGGCATGGTGTAGGTGAGCTCGGGGTCGACGATGGCGACATCAGGGGTGATGTTGAAGTCGGCCAGCGGGTACTTGATGCCCTTGGCGTAGTCGGTAATGACGGAGAAGGCAGTGACCTCGGTAGCGGTACCGGAGGTAGAGGAGATGGCGCAGAAGTGAGCCTTCTGACGCAGCTCGGGGAAGCTGAACGGCTGGATGATGTTATCGAAGGACTCCTCGGGATACTCGTAGAAGACCCACATGGCCTTAGCGGCATCGATGGGCGAGCCGCCGCCGATGGCGATAATCCAGTCGGGCTCGAACTCGCGCATGGCCTCGGCGCCCTTCATGACCGTCTCGATGGACGGATCGGACTCGACGCCCTCGAACAGCTTGACCTCCATGCCGGCCTCTTTGAGGTCGGCCTCAACGTCCTGCAGGAACCCGCCGCGGCGCATAGAGCTGCCGCCAGAAACGATGATGGCCTTCTTGCCCTTGAGGTTCTTCACCTCGTGGCGAGCGCCCTCACCAAAGTACAGATCGCGAGGATTGGTAAAACGTCCCATACTGTGCCTCCTAAACAAGCCCCTCTTAGACTTGCGTATATAACGGAGCACCCAATTGGCTCCGTTAGGACCGTTTTGCGCGTTGCCGGCGATGACAATGCGCGATGTCTAAACGTCTCAACGCTCAGACAAACACTATTCTACCGTTCTGGTTGGTCAGTTATTCACCTAAAGCCGACAATGATGAAACGTTTTTCTATCCCTGAAGACCCTTGTGGGGCATTCATACTCCCAAGCTGGGCAAACGTTTTATCAAGGTTGACCACATATCCCGGGCAGGACTGTGGCCCTCCAAAATATGCCCCGTTCGCCGCCAAAAATCGACCGTTTGCGGCACCGTGATACCACTCAGTCGTCCAAGGTGCCGACATTTGTGCGACATCCGTCTTCGTGGTGCAAAGGTGCATGTCCAAGTGCGGCACCCCCGGTGTGCCACATGCGGGTAAACTAGAACCTTATATAGAGACATTTGAACCCTAACCGCAGCAAAGGAGGCCCCATGGCATTCGATCCCATTCAAGAGGATTGCCATCGCCTCGTTCTTGAGGCCTTGCGCCGCGACAATATCCCGCTCACCGACGGTGCCGCCGTAGAGCGTCTGATGGAACAATTCACCCGCAACCCCGCGCCGCTCATCGT
>CABUZD010000165.1 GCA_902495945.1 uncultured Collinsella sp. | reverse complement strand
TCGAGAGCGTCGTTGCGGCGATCAAGGGATTCCTCGCGCTGCATCACGCGATTCTCGAGCGTACGAATCTCGTTCTTACGCTGCTTGTCCTCGGCCTCGGCAGCCTGCTTGTTCTTGATGATCTCTTCCTTGGCTTCAAGCAGAGCCTCTTTTTTGAGGGTCTCGGCCTGACGCTTTGCATCACCGATCAGGGACTCAGCCTGTGCGTGTGCCGACTGGATCTTTTCGTCGGCCTCGTGAAGACTACCCTGCTTGGCGGTGCGCATGTAGGCAATGGCGGCGACGGCACCCAAAACGATGCCAACGAGCGCTGCAATGATAGGCATGCTCACTCCTTTTTATGGATTCGTTACACAACAAAGCGAACCGTCCTTACGAACGGCTCGCGACATTTGAGTAATATGGGCGCAGCTTATGCGGGTCGGATACAAATAAACATATAAACAAACTCATCACAGATGAGCACATATCACAAAGCAAATGACAGTGTTTATCGTACGTTGAACCACAACAACTGTCAAATAAATGGCCCCAGTACGGCGGCTAAAACGCGGTGAACGGCAGGGCCACAGAACGCATACGCCTAAAGCGCACATTCCTCGCATTCGGCATCGAGGCGTGCCTTAACGGCATCGGCGGCGATGTGATACGAAAAGCCCTTGCCCATCAAAAACCGAACCATTTTTTCGAATCCGCGCGTCTCTGGAACACGCCGCTTAGCGAGCATGGCTGACGCACGCGCCAAATCGTCTTCGACGGCAAAATAATCCTCGGGATAACCGGGAATGTCATCGAGCACGACATGACGGCGCTTGAGCTCGGTCTCGATTTTACGCTGTCCCCAACCACGCCGCTTGCGCTCCTCGATAAAGTACGAGCAAAAGCGGCTCTCGTCTAAAAAGCGATACTCGGTGGCGCGTTCGACGGCATAATCGATCGCAGGCCGGTGAAAGCCGTAGCGAGCCAGCTTATCACGGACCTCACCCGTCGCATGGTCGCGGCGCGATAACATCTCGGTCACCATGGTAAGTGCACATTTACGCTCGATGAGCTGCACCGCCTCACGAAAGTTGTCCCAATCACAGGGAAGATCGGGGCGGTTTTTGACATACAGGCGCGCGACCCGCACGGGAATCCAAATGGACCGCTCAAAACCGCCCTCAAGCTCACAATCGATATGTGCGCAAGGCTTTTTGGACGCGTACCCGCTCGAGAACGAGGAGGCCGCCTTCTTATCGGGAAAGACGACCGTGGCCTCGGTCACCGTATACGACATGAGCGTAACCGCTACTCGTCGTCATCATCGAGCATGGCGGCACCATCGATGGCGTAAAGCTCGTCAAACTCCTCAGGCGCAGGCTGATCGGTCAGCTCGACCTCGGACGGAGCATCGTCATCAAACTCAAGCCCGCAGGCGAGGCGGACCTTATGCTCAATCTCGTCGGCGCAATCGGGGTGTTCGCGCAGGAACGCCTTGGCGGCCTCGCGACCGTTGCCGAGCTTGTCCTCGCCATAGGCAAACCAGGAGCCCATCTTCTTGCAGATGCCGCACTCGACAGCCATGTCCAAGATCGAGCCCTCCTTAGAGATGCCCGTACCGTACATGATGTCGAACTCAGCAGAACGGAACGGAGCTGCCACCTTATTCTTAACGACCTTAGCGCGCACGCGGTTACCGATAACCTCGTCCTTAAGCTTAATGCTATCGATACGGCGAATGTCGATACGCACCGAAGAGAAGAATTTAAGGGCGCGGCCGCCCGTCGTGGTCTCGGGGTTGCCGAACATGACGCCGATCTTCTCACGCAGCTGGTTAATGAAGATGCACGTCGTGTTGGACTTAGACAGCGAGCCGGCGAGCTTGCGGAGCGCTTGGCTCATCAGGCGAGCTTGAAGACCGACCGTAGTGTCGCCGATTTCTCCCTCGATCTCGGCACGCGGGGTCAGCGCGGCGACGGAGTCAACAACGATGGCATCGATGGCGCCGGAACGCACGAGCATGTCAACAATCTCGAGCGCCTGCTCGCCCGTATCGGGCTGAGAAATGAGCACCTCGTCGATATCCACGCCGATACGCGCGGCATAAGTGGGATCGAGCGCATGCTCGGCATCGATAAATGCCACAACGCCACCCATTGCCTGGGCCTCGGCCAGGATCTCGAGCGAAAGCGTCGTCTTACCGGAGGACTCAGGACCGTAAATCTCGACGATACGGCCACGCGGCACGCCGCCGATACCCAGCGCGGCATCGAGTGCCAGAGCGCCCGTAGGGATGGCCTCGACCTCGAGCTCGGGGCCACCGTCGCCGTACCTCATGATGGAACCCTGGCCGAATTTCTTCTCAATCTCAGCCTTGGTGGTGGCGATCATCTCATCGCGCTCTTTACCCGTCGTGCGAGCATGAACGGTACGTACGGGACCTGAATTCTTGGCCATGAATAGCCCTCCTCTTAACAATCTGCACTGATAATAAACGAACGGCTGTTCGTGGTCAACCGTTCAGATAAATCATATGCAGCCGACCTTTCCAAAACCCAACCAAAAGCCGACCAAACACTGACCAAATGCTTGACCATAAAGGGCCAAATAAGAACAAGGCAGGCAAAAATACACCTATGAACAGCACAAACGCTAAATTCTTCTGAGGTCCCCATCTCCACAATTAAGGGGCCCGGAGGCCCCTTAAAACACGTCTATTCCATAGAATCGAGCACGCAGACAATGCGACCCAATGCCTCCGTGACCGCATGGGCACGAACACACGAACGGTCGCCCTCATAGTGGCAGCGCGCAGAGTCCACGACCGGCACTCCCCCATCAGCCGCGCGATACGCCCAGCCAATATAGAAAGTGCCAGCCGGATCGTCCTCAGTGCCGCCGCCGGGACCGGCATAACCCGTGGCGCTCACTGCAATATCGCTCTGGTACAGCTCCAGCGAACCCACCGCCATCTCGCGCGCGGTCTGATGCGACACCGCGGAATAGCGGTCGAGCGTATCCTGCTCAACACCCAGCACGCGATGTTTGATCTCATCGCAGTAGGTCACCGCACCGCCACGCAGCACCGCCGAGGCGCCCGGGATATCCGCAATCGTCGAGGCGATCATGCCCGCCGTCAGCGACTCAGCCGTCGAGACCGTCACGCCCCGAGCGCTCGCGCGCTCGACAATATCGCGTGCGAGCTCTTCGTTATGCGCGGCAATCTGCTCAAAAGAGTCCGTCATGCCCACCAGGACCTAGACCGAAAAGACGATCTTGCGGCAGTTCCAGAAGTACTGGGCGCCCGAGATAACGGTCAAGACAACGGCAACGGCGTACAGGAAGCGCGACACCGAGTAGATGCCGAGCGTCAGGGCCACCGGGCCAAGGTGCAAGCCGGCCATCGCAAAAACGCACAGGTAACCGCAGATGGAGACCATCGTGGTTGCCGTCTTGTACTTGCCGAGCTTATCGGCCGCAACGACCACACCGGCCGCACTCGCAACCATGCGAAGGGCGCTCACCAGAAGCTCACGGAACAGGATAATGAACACGGACCACACGGTCACCGCGCCAAAATCCAAGAACAGCAGCAGGGCCGAGAACACGAGCAGCTTATCGGCGATGGGGTCCAAGAATTTACCGAAGTCGGTGATCTCGTTGCGCGAACGCGCCAGATAACCGTCGACCTTATCGGTGCACGACAGGATCACATACAGAATGAAGGCAGCGGCGGCGAGCGGGCCGTCGAAGATGCTCCAGTCCGTACCGGCAACACTCGTGTGAGAAAGCGCCGACACGATCATGAACACCGGGATAAAGACGATGCGAACGCACGTCACGATGTTGGCGGGCGTCCAGACACTCGTC
>CABUZD010000164.1 GCA_902495945.1 uncultured Collinsella sp. | reverse complement strand
TGCCGTCGACGTCTTTGACGATCGTGTCGAGGTGACGAATCCTGGCGGCCTTTACGGGGGAAAGACTCGCGAGAACTTGTTTGACGGCAGCTCCCGATGCCGTAACGCGACGCTCGTGAAACTCATGTCGATTGTCCCGCTGCCGGATGGCGCAGGTTCGCCGGCTGAGGGCAATGGCTCGGGCATCCCGATGATGATCGATGCCATGCGCGCGCATGGTCTGGCCGAGCCCCTGTTCTGCCCGGGGTTCGATCGGTTCAAGGTCGTACTTTACCGTTCAAAGATCGAGCCGGTCGATCATGGCGGGGGCTTAATTGTGACGGCACTCAAACACTACGGCGAGCTGGGGACGCGTGAGCTGGCAGAACGCACGGGGCTTACGATTTCCCAGGTTAGGTCGCGCGTCAACGCGCTCATTGCTCAAGGCGAGCTTGAGCCCACGGCGCCGGCGACGAGCCGCAACCGCAAGTATCGACTGTCAGAGCGCGTGGAATAAATGCGTTAGTGGACGAGGCGACCCAATAATCGACCCTCGATTGGCGCCCACTAAGGCAAAGCGGTTGTTGCCCAGTCGACAGTGATGCTAAAGACTCGGCTTACGCCGGCATGGCCCCAAACCCGTCCATCAAGAACAGCCTAAGAACCAGCTTGATGACATTTCCCGGTTTGACTTCAGCCGTGCCAAAGACGCTGCGCTCGGCGAGCTCGCTGCAGTATGCGTAGATGTCGCGGATAAGGTCCGCGCCCGAAAGCGTAAACATGTAGCCTGCGTCCGAAAGCGCATTGGGCGCGGCGGGCAACTTGGCCATGTGGCAGAACGTTTGCAGGTCGGGCGCCATAACATTCTGGTAGTCGAGGTGGCCGCTGGTATCCTGTGCGGCAAGCTCCAATTGGCGCACAAAATCCAGCGCCGCCGCTAACACAAAGCTCGGCGTAGGCGCATTGACGTCCTGGGTGGTCGCCACAAGCCTGTCCGCTGCCTGCGTGATAAGCCAGGCGACCTCGCGCTGGCAGCGCACGGCCTTGCGCGTAACCGGCTTGATGGACGAAGAAGAAACGCTCCCCTTAGGCGGATTCGAAGCAGCCATAAGACCCTCCCATGAACGACCCGGCCCAGCAAGCCCGGATGAAACACGTGCTACATCAGTATACAGGGAAGTGGGGTAGCGGGGTACAAGCGCGCCAGCGGCAAACCGAGAGCATCAACGATGTGCCGATCGCGGAATGAGATCTCGTAATAATTGACTTCCGGCCATATTATTGAGGGGCATGACTCGCGTTCGTATGGTTGTAGGTGCTGGCGATGAACGACATTGACCTTGCTGTTCCGTTGATGGATGGACCAAGCTATGACCGCGCCTGCAGTCTCGTGCCTTCCGAATACGTTGAGGCATGGGAGTGGTTTCTGGGTGAGGAACAGCGCGGCGGCGTTTGGACCAGCCTTCCGCACCACACCAAGGAAGATAGCCCTCAGTATCAGTATCGTTTGAGAATTGGCTCGGACTTCTTTCCCGTAACGCGGGATTCAGGGATCTTCTGGCCGGGCCAGGATCGGGTGAAGCAAGACCCCAATAAGATCTTTGCGCTCTCGGTCCATAACTCTAAAAAGAGCTTCTACACCGATGTGCCTCCGCTCTATTTGGACGATGGTACGTGGGTCATTAGGTACTCGGTTCAAGCGCCGGGTACCGTTGGTTTTCGAGACCAGAATTACAACCGTAAAATGCTCAACTGCATGGAATGTGGCGTCCCAGTCGGAGTCATATTCGCAACCGAGGTGGGCTATAAGGTGCTCGGCCTTGCGTTTGTTGAGCGGTTCGAGCCCGAAAACGGATGGTTTATTCTGCACGGTCCTGTTCATAAAGGCGGACCGGACCCTCGTTTTGTGCCCGATATGAGTTATCTGAAGCGCATGCCCGTCGATATTGAGTTTGCCGGACAGGGTGCGACCGACGACGAAAAGGTCCGCTATGCGTTAAGGCGCGAGCGATTGGGGCAACAATGGTTCCGCAAGCAGCTCGTTGCCGCCTATGACGGCCGTTGCGCGGTGTCGGACTGCGGCGTCAGCGAAGCTCTGGAGGCTGCGCATATCGAGAATTACTCGGGACCCAAATCGCAGGTTGCCAGCAACGGCATTCTGCTTCGGCGCGACTTACATGCTTTATTCGATGCTCATCTGATTTCGTTTGAGCCTGTTTGCGGTGAATATCGGCTGTGTGGATCGTACCTGTTGGATAAGACCGACTACGCTTCCTTTGCGGGTACGACGCTAAGGCAGCCGAATGAGCATCAGTGGCGACCCAATACGGTGTTTCTTGAGGCCCATCGCATTGAGTTCGATCGCTCGGAAAAGAAGCGTGAAAAGGCGGGGCTTCTGCCGTATTAGCGTATTTGGTTTTGGCATTCTTTGACGATCGTGTTGTTTGATCGGATCGCGTGGCGATGCAATCTCGCGCACGCCCGCCGGTGCATGCTCTTTCTGATTTGTATAGCGAGAGGGGAGCGTGTATGAGCTGGCGAGGCGATATTGCGATGGGGAAGTACGGAAAACTGCCGTGTGCCCTTATAGACAACAATATGTTTCCGAGCGTAGAGGTTGATTGCGGGTCGTTTGTCGTCGCTTGCCCTTGCTGCGGCTCGCAAATACCGTGTCTCGACATTCGGTTCATCGATGCGTGCGACAGGCTCAGCGACGAAGTGAGAAAACGGACAGGCGTTCATATGCCGGTGTGTCCGGAGAAATGCCCCGTTTGTGGCCTCGATATCGTGTACGACGCCGGCGACGAGGGATAGGTGATGCGGAGGAGCTGACTGTGAAGGCCTCTCCGTCCCTACAAATAAATCCCCTCACCGAGCTGCTTGTGGAACTCGGCGTGATGGTCGCGTGCCCAGGTAAAGAGCGCCTGGTCAAAATTGGTGCGCGTGGCCGGGACGCCAAAGACGCCGGCAACTTCGACACGCACAAACTCCAGTGCCGGCAGCTTGTTGATGGCAGTGAGGGCAAACGGGGACGAGGGCTCTTCGAACAGATAGCGGCTGCCTTGCAGCGCGTCGCAACTGGTGCACGTGTTGCCGAGCGACGGGGCTTTGGAGGCTCGCGCGCCTACGGGCTTGTAGCCGCAGCGCTTATGAAGGTAGTCGCGGATCTCGCCCGGCACGCAGCCAAGAGCGGGCACGATGGCGAGTGCGTTGGCGTTGGCCGTGTCGATGGCAATGTGCCCGGCTTCGTTGGGCGCGTGCGCGATGGCGATGCTCTCGTCGCTATCGGTTCGATAGGGAATGCCGAAGGCCGCGACCGAGGTCTCTTTGTGACACTTCCAGCACTCGCGCTTGCCCAGTACTAGATATATATACGGTGCTGAGGGGTCGGATCGGTCAACACCGGGCAGCCACTCGGCAAAGGGCTCGGGGTTGACGCCGCTGGGTACATACCAGATCTTCTTGGTCCGGTCCCATTTGGCGCCCAGCGCCTTGGCTTCTTCTTTGTGCGAAAAGGGGACATCGAGCTCGGTGCGCATGGCGGCTCCTTGGTGCTGCAGGTGCAAGTGGCTCAAGGATACCGCAGGGCGCAGACATCGCGGCGTTTTGCCGAGAAGCTGCGGTGCGGATGGGTTCGAGACGCGTTGGTCTCGGCCTCGGTGGCTATTGGGGCGGTTTTGATTGACTGCGGAGTCAGTCGGGATAGGCACCTGGGTCGCTGACGCGGTTTTGTGTATGGGCAGGGTGGTTGTTTGGGCGGTTGGAGCTGCCAGCTGATTTGGCGACATAAAACAAAACAGCCCAGAGGACATAGCCTCTGAGCTGCGAACATTTGGTGGGCGTTAGAAGATTTGAACTTCTGACCTCTTCCGTGTCA
>CABUZD010000163.1 GCA_902495945.1 uncultured Collinsella sp. | reverse complement strand
GGGTAAGTTGATGCCTGCCTGCCGTGATGACGTCGTTCAGGGAGAAAAAGCCGCCATCGTCGAGCGGCTGGGAATGATCCTGCGTTTCGTTTGCGCTTTCGGTTTTGTCGTTATGAGCCATACGTTCCTCTTTTAGGTTGCAACGCAAGCATTATAAAACGCGGTAAACGCGACGAGCCGGTGGGTTGGTTTCCATTCTGTTTCGCGGCCTACAACCGACAGGTGTATTTGCGGGTACAGGCCGAGTCGCGGTCGTGCGTCGGGGGATTATACTGAGACAAGCATAAAGAATCGGCGCCCCTGTTGTGCGCCGTGACATTAAGAGGTGCATATGGCAGAGAAACTCATTCCGCTGGATGACGCACAGTCGATTGTCCTGTCGCACGTTGCTCCGACCGATCTCGTCGAGATTCCCGTGTGGCAGGCCGCCGGTCTTCCCTTGGCCGAGGACGCGGTGGCCGATATCGACATCTCGCCGTTTGCCAACAGCGCTATGGACGGATATGCCGTGCGCTCGGCGGACTTGGCGCAGGCATCTGGCGAGGCGCCGGTGACGCTTGACGTTATCGGACACGAGGCCGCGGGCCATGTGTTTGAGGGCGCTATCGGCGCGGGCGAGGCGGTCCGCATTATGACAGGCGCGCCGGTGCCCGAAGGTGCCGACGCCGTGGTGAAATACGAGATCGTCGATGTGCTCGACGGCGATGGCAACGAGGGCTCGCACGTTCGCTTCTCGGCGCCGGCCAAGGTAGGGGAGAACGTTCGCTCGGCTGCTGAGGAAGCCCATGCCGGCGACGTCGTGATGCGCGCTGGCGAGGTTGTGGCTCCGGCCGGCGCGGGTCTGCTGGCGAGCGCCGGATACGCGAGCGTGAAGATGCACGCTGCCCCGCGTGTGGGCATCATCTCGCTGGGCACGGAACTGGTCGCACCGAGTAAGGTGCCGGCGCGTGGTCAGATTCGCGATTCCAACTCCTCGGCGCTGATGGCCGAGGCACTCGATGCCGGCGCCGAGCCCGTGTTCTACGGCATCGCGCCCGATGATGAGCAGGCGATTGCCGAGCTGGTACATCGCGCCACGCGAGAGTGCGATTTTGTCATTACGAGCGGTGGCGCCTCGGCGGGCGATTACGATTTCGTGACGGCGCTCGTCCAGCGCGAGGGCGAGGTACTGTTTGACCGCATCTCGATGCGCCCCGGCAAGGCCATCACGTTTGGCTTGCTCGGGGGTAAGCCCTACCTGGGGCTTTCGGGCAACCCGGCCGCGGCGTATGTGGGCTTTGAGATGCTCGCCCGCCCGGCGATCCGCAAGATGCGCGGCTTTGCCGAGGGTGCGCGTCCCGTGCAACAGGCGACGCTCACACACGGCGTGAAAAAGCGACAGCATCGCCGCTTCTTCGATCGCGCCACGGTTTTGCGCGACCCCGAGACCGGTGAGTTGTTGGTGACCGAGGCCGAGACGCAGAATTCGGCGCTGCTCGGCACAATGCAGCGGGCCAACTGCCTGCTGCGTATTGACGAAGGTCCGTGCGACCTTGCGGCGGGCGACGTGGTGGATGTCGTGCGTGTCGACCTGCCTGAGGGCACGGTGCTATAGGAGGAATGTTATGGAGCTGAAGATTTCGATTGTGACGTGCTCGGATACGCGCGATCTTGCCCAGGACGAGGCTGGAGCCGCACTCGAGGAACTTATCGAGGCACAGGGCTGGACGGTCTCCTCACACGTGGTCGTACGCGACGACGTCAGCGAGATCGGTGATGCCATTGTGGAAGCCGCCGATGAGTGCCACGCCAATGTCGTGCTCACCTGCGGCGGCACGGGGCTTTCGATGCGCGATGTTACGCCCGAGGCGACGCGTTCCGTCTGCGACCGCGATGTGCCGGGTATTGCAGAGGCAATCCGCGCGTATTCGATGACCAAGACGCGCCGCGCCATGCTCTCGCGTGCTATTTGCATGCAACGAGGTCATACACTTGTCGTAAACTTTCCCGGTTCTACGAAGGCCGCCCGCGAAAGCTGGGAGGCCATAGCAGACCAGCTGGAGCATGCGGCCCAAATGACAGCGGGCGGCGGACATACCAGCTAAGCGGTTTACCTGCGGCGGGGCGACCTTACGGGTTGCTCCGCCTTTGTTTTCCGCCGAAGCGACGCCGAGGTGCACGGTAATTCGAAACTATATTCTCTGACGAGAATAATTTCTCACTATCATTATTCGCGCAGAAGTATAATCTGATTGCAGATTAAAGCCCGCGGTGGGGTACCCGGGCACAAGATCCGAAAGGGTTGAATATGTTCGATATGGTTTCACGCCGCGGTTTCGTCTCGCTTTCTGCTGCCGCTGCCGCCGGCCTTGGCCTTGCTGGCTGCTCGGGCAACAAGACGTCCGAGCCCGCCGGTTCCGATGCCGGCTCCGCCAAGTCTTCCTCTAAGAAGAAGGCTATTGAGCTGCAGGTCTTTGCCGCCAACTCCCTCGAGAAGGCTCTGCCCGAGGTTCAGGAGCTCTACACTGACCAGACCGGTACCACGTTTGCCGACACGCAGTTTAAGGCCTCCGGCGACCTCGTCGAGCAGATGCGCGCCGGTGCCGCCGTCGACGTGCTCATCACAGCCTCCAAGGGCACCATGGACGACGCCGAAGCTGCCGAGCTCGTCGACGCCGGCACCCGTGAGGATATGTTCGTCAACGACCTCGTGATCATTCGCGCCGAGGGCTCCGACACCAAGGTCGAGGCCATCGCCGACGTCGCGAATCTGGACGGCAAGATCGCCATTGGCGACGCCAAGACCGTTCCCGCCGGCAAGTACGCCAACCAGGCCCTGGCCTCCGTGGGCCTCTACACTGGCACCGAGGGCGACGACGGCGAGTATGCACCCGAGCTCGCTGACAAGGTGGCCCTGGCCGACAAGGTCGGCACCGCTGCGGCCTACGTCTCTACGGGCGACTGCGTGGCAGGTTTTGTCTACAGCTCCGATATCTTCCGCTACGATGGCATCGAGGAGGCCTTTGTGTGCCCCGAGGACTCGCACAAGCCCATCGTGTATCCCGGTGCTGTCGCCGATAGCTCTGAGCATGCCGACGAGGCCAAGGCGTTCATCGACTTCTGTCTGACCAACAAGAAGGCTCAGAAGATTTGGGCTAAGTACGGCTTTGAGCTTTCCGCGTAGTGCGGCTTGGCGCGATAATTCCATCGTTTTGTGTTTCACTCCGTCCTTGTATTCTCTTGGAGCTTTTCGTGCTTAATAGATTCCGCATGTTTGTCGCCTGTGCTTTGACCTTCGCGCTTTGCTGGGTGCCGGGATTTGCATTTGCTGGGGACGCTGAGGACGGGGCCCAGGATGCTGCGACCGCTCATGGGCTTTCCTATGGGATCGAGGGTTTTGAGCGGCTGGCCAAGGGGACCGCTCGTGCCATGGAGGGCCAGCCTGAGGGCTACCGGTTTCCCGTTGACGAGGACGTGGACCTTGTGGTGGCGCCTGCTGCCGATCGCGTTGTGGTGTGGATATCGCCCAAGGCGGTCGAGAAGTATGGATTGGATCCGCAGGACAACGAGTGCGTATCGGGTCTCAAGGCCCTCGTCTGTAAGCTCGACAGCGCAAACTGCATGGGAGGTGCGCAGCTGGGGGACGTGGATCTTCCTTGGTATGTCACGGCGGAAACAACGTTTGATTCCGGCGGGTATACCTATGGCTTTGACGAGCGCGGTGCGGATGGGGACCGCTATGTGGTGATTGCATCAGCCTCGGGTGATGCCAAGGGCGGCGCGCGTTGGCTTGATAGCGCTCACATGGTAGAAGCATCGTCTGTCGTATTGCGGGATGAGCAGGGGCCCTGGACCTCTCTGACCTCCTTTTTGTGCGACATCGACTATCGCCCGTTTTGGGT
>CABUZD010000162.1 GCA_902495945.1 uncultured Collinsella sp. | reverse complement strand
CGAGCCGCGCCAGGTGCCCATCTACCAGTCCACCACGTGGAAGTACGACACGTCCGAGCACATGGGCAAGCTGTTTGACCTAGAGGAGTCGGGCTACTTCTACAGCCGTCTGCAGAACCCCACGTGCGATCTCGTTGCCGCCAAGATCTGCGAGATGGAGGGCGGCACCGCTGCGATGCTCACGAGCTCGGGCATGGCTGCGAATTTCCTCGCGATTTTTAACGTGGCCGGTGCCGGCGATCATGTGGTCGCGAGCTCTGCTATCTACGGCGGTACCTACAACCTGCTCGCCCATACTATGGAGCGCATGGGTTTGACCTGTACCTTCGTTGCCCCCGACTGCACCGACGAGGAGCTCGAGGCAGCCTTCCAGCCCAACACCAAACTCGTCTTTGGCGAGACCATCGCCAACCCCGCCCTTGCCGTGCTCGATATTGAGCGCTTTGCCAAGGCCGCGCACGACCACGGCGTGCCGCTGATGGTCGACAACACCTTCCCGACGCCCGTGATGTGCCGTCCCTTTGAGTGGGGCGCCGACATCGTCACGCACTCCACCACTAAGTACATGGATGGCCATGCGGCCTACCTGGGCGGCGTGATCGTCGATCACGGCCAGTTTGACTGGATGGCCCATGCTGATAAGTTCCCGGGTCTCACCACGCCTGACGAGAGCTATCACGGCGTGACCTATGCCGAGAAGTTCGGTCGCGAGGGCGCCTTCATTACCAAGGCCACCGCGCAGCTCATGCGCGACCTCGGCCCCATGCAGAACCCGCAGGCGGCCTTCTTCCTGAACAGCTCGCTCGAGAGCCTGCATGTACGCATGCCGCGTCATTGTGAGAACGGCCTGGCCGTTGCCAAGTTCCTGCAGAGCCATTCCAAGGTGCGCTTCGTGAGCTATCCGGGCCTGGAGGGCGATAAGTACTATGACCTGGCTCAGAAGTACATGCCCAACGGTACCTGCGGCGTTGTGAGCTTTGGCTTTAACGGTGGTCGCGCGGCGGCCGAGACCTTTATGAAGAGCCTCAAGCTCGCCCAGATCGCCACGCACGTGGCCGATGCCCGCACTTGCTGCCTGCATCCCGCTAATGCCACGCATCGCCAGATGAACGATGAGGAGCTCATCGCCTGTGGCATCTCCGCCGACATGGTGCGCCTGTCGTGCGGCCTCGAGGACACGGCCGATCTGATTGCCGACCTTGAGCAGGCACTCGAGCAGTGCTAGGCTAGCTCCGTACAAGGTGCCGATGCTGGCAGAAAGCTTCGGTGACCTTTCGTTCCGATTCCGTAGGCGGGACCCCAATCGCGGCTGTTTGCAGGCGATCGGGGCCCCGTTTTTTGCGTTAGGCCACTCGAAAGGATGGATATGGAGAAAACTGCAGAGCAGTTGCGCCGCGAGCACATTGCTCTAGAGGGCGACACCCATGGCAAGAACAAATGGGCGATTCTGTTTACCGTGCTCATCATGACGTTTATGTCGTGTCTGGATTCGACCGTCGTGACCGTGGCGTTGCCCGTGATGCAAAAGGAGCTGGGCGTGGGCCTCGACCGCATCCAGCTGGTGAGCTCGGTGTACCTGCTTGCGACATGCGTGGCTATGCTGCCGTTTGGCCGCTTGGGCGACGTGCGCGGCAAGGTGAATGTGTTTCAGCTGGGCGTCATCGTCTTTTCGGTCGGTTCGCTGCTGTGCGGCCTTTCGGCCTCGCTCGAGGTTCTTATCCTGGCACGCATTGTTCAGGGCATCGGTTGCGCGGCGGCCATGGCTAACAACATGGGTATCATCACTGAGTCGTTTCCGGCGCGCGAACGAGGCCGTGCCATGGGTATTCTCGCGACCTTCGTGGCCCTCGGCATGATGTGTGGTCCCGTGCTCGGCGGTATGCTGGTGGCAAGCTTTCCCTGGGAGAGTATCTTCCTCATCAACCTGCCCATTGGCGTGATCTCGTTTATCGTGGGGCTCTACACGCTGCCGCATGTTAGGCCAGAGGCCGGTGAACGCCCCATGTCGCTGGCGGAGGCCGCTCGTCGCTGCTTTGCAAATTCGGCCTTTACCATCAACCTTGCCTGCATGCTCATCGTGTTCGTTGGTATTGGCGCATCCGAGTTTATCCTGCCGTTCTATTTTCAGGACGCGCATGGGTTTGGGTCTGACGTTTCGGGCCTGCTGTTTTTGGCGCTGCCAATGGTGAATGCCTTTATCGGCCCGCTTTCGGGTACGGTTTCGGACCGCGTTGGCTGCGAGGGCCCCACGGCGGTCGGCCTGGGCGTGTATGTGTGCGGTCTCTTTGCGGTAAGCACACTCAACGAGCGCTCTTCTATCCCTGTGATCGTGTGCTGCGTCGCATTTATGTCGTGCGGTACGTCGATTTTTCAGAGCCCCAACAACTCGTTGTATATGGGCTCGGCCCCGCGCGAGGCACTCGGCTTTGCGGGCAGCCTGGGTAGCCTGGCGCGCTATGCGGGTATGGCAGTGGGTATTACAGCAGCGTCGCATATCCTGTATGGGCAGATGAGCGTGGCGATGGGCGAGGCCGTGACCAGTTTTGTTGCAGGCCGTCCGGATGTGTTCCTATTCGGCTTTCGCTCGGTGTTTTACGTACTTATGGCTGTGGCCGCTGTGGGCTTTGCGCTTGCCATGGTGCGTTTGGTGAAGATGCGCGCCCGCCATTAGCGTGTTGGGAGGCTGTCTGCCACGATTCGCGCCGTCCCAAAAAGACTGGTTTGTGGTGCGATGCGGCTTGTGGGGCGGGCGGGGGTCGGTCCGTGGTAGACTATCGAACAACGTTTATTAATCGCGCGGTATCGTTGCCGCGAGAAGGGGTTGCGCCATGCAGGAGCTTGAGGATCGTATTCGCCATGACGGCATCGTAAAGGCCGGTAACGTCCTTAAGGTTGATGCCTTCCTCAACCACCAATGCGACGTTGAGCTGTTCGACCACATGGGCGCCGAATGGGCCCGTCTGTTCGAGGGTGTCGAGATCAACAAGATCCTGACGATCGAAGCTTCGGGCATTGGCATGGCTTGCATTGCAGCCCAGCATTTTGGCGGCGTGCCGGTGGTCTTTGCCAAGAAGGCGCAGTCCATCAACCTCGACGGCGAGCAGTATGCCACGACCATCTATTCCTTTACCAAGCAGAAGGAGTACCCGGTCATCGTCGGCAAGCGCTTCCTGTCCGAGGGCGACAAGGTCCTGATCATCGACGACTTTTTGGCCAACGGCTGCGCGCTCGAGGGTCTTATCAAGATCTGCGAGGCTGCGGGCGCCGAAGTTGCCGGCATTGGCATCGCCGTTGAGAAGGGCTTCCAGGGCGGTGGCGATAAGCTCCGCGAGTGCGGCTTCCGCGTTGAGAGCCTCGCCCGTATCGCCGATATGGACTGCGATACTGGCGAGATTACCTTCGCCTAAGCGCGCAACACAAGCGATTGGTATGCGATGTGACAAAGGGACTGTCCCTTTGTCACATTTTTTGTATGAGGGGAGGTGCTGATATGGATGAGAACAAGATGGGATGGCGCGAGTATGCGCGCTATGCCGAAATGTCGGTCGAGGAGTTGGCGCACGATTGCGAGGTGCAGGTGTTTCGCGCGACGGGTCCGGGCGGACAGGGCGTGAACACGACGGACTCGGCGGTGCGCATGAAACATATCCCTTCGGGGATTGTCGTGACGGCGCGCGAGAGCCGCAGCCAGTTCCAGAACCGTATCTGCTGTCTGCGTAAGCTGCGTGCAGAGCTTGAGCGTCGTGGCCGCCCGCCGCGCCGACGCGTAAAGACCAAGGTGCCTCAGCGCTCTCGCCAGCGCAGGCTCAATGACAAGCACTTCAACGCCATTAAAAAGGCCAACCGCCGCAAGCCGGATAGCGACGAATAGCCTCCTCATGAGTTGCGGGG
>CABUZD010000161.1 GCA_902495945.1 uncultured Collinsella sp. | reverse complement strand
TATATCGAAAAACGGGGGGGGCGCCCTTTAGGGGGTACCACCGCCGCTTGCGTTGGCAGCAATGAACCGTGCGATTAGAGCCCCAGGATCTCCTTGACCTTGGCGATGATAGCCTCGTCGGTGGCGTTGGCAAAGAAGTACTCCTGGAAGTGCTCGCCGGCAAGTGCGCCCTTTACCAGGTCCTGATCGATCTCGCCCAGGACGTCGACGAGCGGGCGCATGGTCACAGCGCGCACGCCGTCGAGGATCTTCTTGTTGCGCTGCTCGGGCTCAACGCGCTCGGCGGGGTAGCCGTTACCCGAACCAAAGCCAAAGAGCTTCTCGAAGGTGTACTCGAGGTTGAGCTCCTGGCCCCAGCCGTTCTTGAGGGCGAAGGGCATGGCGACGGCATTGCCATCGTTGACCTGGGCAAAGGTGTAGGCATCCAGCGGGTCGGCAACGTGGCCGCACAGCACGCCGGGGAAGGAGTTGCAGGCGAGCATGGCGCCCTCGCCGGTGCCGCATCCGGTCACGACGTAGTCGGCAGCGCCGGAGTTGAGCAGCACGGCGGCAAGAATGCCGTTCTGCACGTAGGTGAGGGGCTTGGAGTCGGCGTCGGCATACATGCCATAGTTAAAGACGGTGTGCCCCATGGGCTCGACAACCTTCTTAAGGGCAGCCTCGATCATAGGGTTCTTGGAGTTCTGAGAATTCTCATTAATCAGAGCGATCTTCATTTGAGTTAACCTTTCAACTTAATCTTCCAGTTTTTTGTTTCTGTGCGCGGGCGGCGGCAAAGCCAACCCGCGATGAGCTATGCGGGCGGTCGGCAGTTAAGTCTGTCGCGAGTTCCGCACAAACCGAAGCGCCTGTGTTGGCTGGTGCGTGACGGTGGCGAGGGCGCGCGGAGTGCGGCAGATTGGCGTGAAAGAGGAGCGAAGCGTACTTCGGTACGCGAGCGACGGTTTGAGCGCCAAGGTGCCGTGCTCCGCGCGGCCGCAGCCTATTGCGGCTGTTTGCCGATGTAGGCCAGAATGCCGCCGTCCACGTACAGAATGTGCCCGTTGACGAAGTTCGATGCGTCGGAAGCCAGGAACACGGCGGGGCCCTTCAGGTCCTCGGGCGTGCCCCAACGGGCTGCGGGCGTCTTGGCGATGATGAACTGGTCAAACGGGTGACGGCTGCCATCGGGCTGCGTCTCGCGCAGCGGTGCGGTCTGCGGGGTAGCGATGTAGCCCGGCCCAATGCCGTTGCACTGGATATTGGCCTCGCCAAACTCGGAGCAGATGTTCTTGGTGAGCATCTTGAGTCCGCCCTTGGCGGCGGCATAGCCGGCGATGGTCTCGCGGCCGAGCTCGCTCATCATGGAGCAGATGTTGATGATCTTGCCGTGACCCTTGGCGATCATGCCCGGCAGGCAGGCCTTGGACACGATAAACGGCGCATTGAGGTCAATGTCGACGACGCGACGGAAGTCCTCGGCGCTCATGTCGAGCATCGGGGTGCGCTGGATGACGCCGGCGTTGTTGACCAGGATGTCGGGCGTGGTGCCAAAATCGGCTTCGATCTTGGCAACGAGCTCGGCGACGACGGCCTCGTCGGTGACGTCGGCAACATAGCCGTGAGCATCAAAGCCCAGCTCACGGTAGTGCTTCTCGGCTTCGGCAACCTTGTCGGCGTGACGGGCGTTAAAGGCAATCTTGGCGCCTGCCTCTCCGAGCGCCTCGGCAATGGCCATGCCGATGCCATAGGTGGCGCCGGTCACGAGCGCGACCTTGCCGTCCAGGCGGAAGCTGTCCATAAGATCAGACATAGCAATCCTTCCAAAAGAAACGTTCATCTATATAAGTCTTGCTTTTCGTACAAGCTCAGTATATGTGAAGTAGGGTAATAAACCCTCCCATTCTCCGAAAAATAGGTGAACGTTCACTTTTAAAAGGTAAACGGTGAACTCGCACTGCTGCGCGGGCGGCTCGATTGTCCTGATCGAGGAGGGCAAGCTCGAGAGACAAGTGGGCACGGGCTGCCCGTTGGCCCCGCGCGTAGTGCTACTTTTCAAACGCGGCGCGCGCAAAGTGCCGGGTGAACAACTTACTGGCGATGCCGGCGACGTTGCCTAAGATCAGCGCCGAGATAGCGGCGGTCACGTCTGGCCACGTCAAAGCCACCTAAGTTGTGCATGGGTGTCAGCGGCCCTTATTTCACCGCAACTGTGGGGATGGGGGATGCGATAGTATTACGTGATGAGATTCGACAAACCGTGGGCTTCATTCGAGGGCTTTATGGAACAGCACCAGCATTATCAGAGCCTGCAAGATCAGGCATACAACGCATTGCGCTCCAAGATCATCTATGCCGAGCTCAAGCCCGGCACGCGCCTTTCGGCGATTGGTCTGGAAAAGGAGACGGGAATCGGGCGCACGCCCATTCGCGAGTCCTTTGTGCGCCTGCGCGAGCAAGAGCTGGTGGAAACGCGTCCCAAAAGCGGCACCTATGTCTCAAAAATCAGCATGGAGCGCGCCGAGAACGCCTGTTTCTTGCGCGAGAAACTCGAGAGAAGTGTGCTCATTAAATGCTGCTCTGCCGCCACGCCCGAGCAAAAGCATCGGCTCGAGCAGATTCTTGCCGAGTCCGAGTCGCTCGACCACAGCGAAACGCGTCGCTTTTTTGACCTGGACAACCTGTTTCATGAGACATGTTTTGAGATTGCCGGCCGCCACATGTTGTGGGATTGGATGAAGAGCGTCAACACGCATTTCGAGCGATACAACTGGTTGCGTATGGTGTCGCAGGATCTGGACTGGGAGCCGATCCGTGGGCAACATCGCCGGATTCTTGAGGCCATTAAGAAGGGCGATACCGACACGGCGAGCTACCTGGCAGAGACGCACCTACATCTAATGCCCGAGGAGCAGGGCCCGGTTATCGCCTTGCATCCCGACTACTTTGAGCTGTCCAAAGACTCGGCAATCTAATTCGTCCTCTTTATTAGTTGCGGTTAAATAGGGACTGTTTTGCGGCTTTGGCGGCGTAAGCAGTCCGTATTTCACCGCAAGTGCGGGGGTGCAATCGGGGCATGAAAAGGCTGCGGCGCCGCTTGGAGGAAAAGACCGGAAGCAAGGGTCCATTCCTCCAGACGGCGCCGCAGCTGTTTTGGTGGACTGGATTATGTTGAGTCGGTTGATTGACCGGGAAAGCAAAGCGGCTCGGGGGCGTGTCGCTTCCGTCACGTTCTATCAGCATACAAGACGGTTTTGGTTCTTGTTCGTGACGGAAACGGCGCGCTTCCGAGCCGCTTTAAAAGAAAGGGGGCGAGGTCTAGGACACGCCCCCTTTCACGATAGAGAGCTAAACCTAGCCGCGGACCTTCTTGACGACGTCCATGGCCTCGCGGGCGATCTGCTCGACCTTGGAAAAGTCGCCGTCGGCGAACAGGGCCGGCTTGACCATCCAGGTGCCACCACAGGCGATGATGGCGCTGGAGCTCAGGTACTCCTCGACGTTGGCGGTGCTCACGCCGCCGGTGGGCATAAAGCGATGACCGACAAACGGAGCGGCGAGGGCCTTGATGGTGTTCAGGCCGCCATACTGGGACGCGGGGAAGAACTTGGTGACCTTGAGGCCCAGGTTCTCGGCTGCGGTGACCTCGGAGGGGGTCACGGTGCCGGGAAGGACGGGCAGGTCGATGTCGATGCAGTGCTTCACGACGTCCTCGTTGTAACCCGGGGAGACGATGAACTTGGCACCGGCTGCGCGGGCCTGCTCAACCTGCTCGACGGTCAGGACAGTGCCGGCGCCAACGCACATCTCGGGCTCGGCCTCGGCCATAGCGGCGATGCACTCGGCGGCGCAGGCGGTGCGGAAGGTGACCTCGGCGGACTTCATGCCAGCTGCCATAAGGGCGTGGGCGAGCGGAGTGGCGTCCACGACCTTGTC
>CABUZD010000160.1 GCA_902495945.1 uncultured Collinsella sp. | reverse complement strand
GGACCGGATAGTATCCGGCCCCCGTTTTTGTTTGGGCGTGAACGACTGTTGTTGTGCGGTGCTCGGCTGTCAGTTGCTTTGCGACTTTCTGACGGCTTCGTTAGACCAGCTCTGCTCCCAGGGCCTTGCAGGCCGCCTCGCCCTCATCGTCGGGCGCATCGTAGCAGATGGTGGAGTCCACGACGTTGACGCCCGCCTCGTCGGCGTCCGCCTTCCAGTTGTCCATCCATTCGCCCTCGGCCCACGAATAAGAGCCAAAGAGGACGACCTTCTTGTCGCCGAGGGTCTCCTTGACCTCATCCCACATGGGCTGGAACTCATCGTATTCAAGCTCCTCGGAACCCATGGCGGGGCAGCCGAAGGCGAAGGCATCATATTCGGCGACCTTGTCGGCAGAGAAGTCGGCGCAGGAGATGACCTCTGCCTCGGCGCCGGCACCGGTTGCGCCCTCGGCAACGAAGTTTGCCATGGCCTCGGTGTTGCCTGTACCGCTCCAGTAGACGACTGCGATCTTGCTCATATGTCTTCCTTTCGGTTGTGCGGCGTGCGGCCGCGTTTTGTATGCTCTATCGGGTTGCCTGGACAAGTTGTCCCAGAGTGCAGCCCTGTTGATAGATGTAGGTAAGGTATTGCGTGCATGCGCGATAGGAATCGAAGGTCGTGAGCGCCTGCTCAACGTTTGTGTATACCTTCCATGCGCCAAAGACCTTATAGTTTTCGCCGTGCTGGACGATAAACTGATGGACATCTTCGTAGGGATAGCCCAAAAAATAGCCAATTTCGTGGGGGAACTCGCACATGCACCCCGTATCGCAGTGCCTATTTCGCGCGAGCGCGCAGACGCTGCCGTCATAGGCGCTCTCTGCGGCATTGCTGCTTGCCAGCGTGATGCGCGCGGCGAGATGCACCAGGGACGCGGGCAGGTTGTGGACATCGTAACCTTCGGCGGCAAGCGCCGTCGTGGCGCGGGGGTCGGAGAGGTATCGCATAAGGTCCGCAGGGCGATACACATAGATGAGCGCTCCGCAGGGGCGCCAGACCAAAACGCTCATATGGATTCCGAGTGGCTGGAGCTCGCGGTTGCATTGGGCTATGACGGCGAGCAGGCGAGAGCGTCGCTCTTCGATATGGGCGGCGCCGGGTTTTCCGTTTTGGTTGGCGTAAACGCCGGGATAGGTAAAGAGCGAAGCCGGCTTGATACCTGCGAGCGTAGGGGAGCAGTTGCGCACGACAGCCGTTTGGTATGTTGGGATGTCAATGGTTCGAGTCACGATGCTCCTTTCGGGTCCTCAGTTGTTAGCCTAGGAAAACTTATACACGAAAGTAAGCCATGGTCAACAAAAAAGTTTGAAGAGGGAAACTAATTGACCGAACGGACACGATTTTGGGTTAAGATGGGGACACCCCATGGGGGTATCTAGATAGTGCTACTTGAAAGGGGAACGCATGAGCGACTTGCTCAACCCTGCGAATCTCATCGTGTTGGCCGTCATTGCCGTCGGCATGTTTTTTGGACTGCGTCGCATTGTCGCTTCGACACACGGAAAGAGCTGCTGCAGCGATGGCGCGAGCGGTAAGAAGGCCAAAAAGGTTGTTGTGGTGGATACCGATGCATCGCACTATCCCTATAGCGATGAGCTGCTCATCGGCGGCATGAGCTGTGACGGCTGCGCTCAGAACGTAGCCAATGCTCTCAATGCGCTGGATGGCGTGTGGGCAACGGTGACGTATGCGGACCACACAGCGCGCGTGCGCTCCAAGCGGCCGATTGATCGCGGTGTCCTTGAGGCTGCCGTGAGAGATGCGGGTTACTACGTCATGACGCTGTAGGCCTTGCCTTGGATGCGCGTCCTTGTCTAGGCTCGTCCGCGTAGCTCGATGTCCTGGATGTCGTCGAAGTCGATGGCGATATCTTTGAGCTTGAGGAGTTTGAAAGCAGGGAGCGCCTCGTCGAGGATGCCGGTTCGGCTGCGATAGCCGTATGTATCGTAATAGGTGACACGAACCAAGTCGCCGCGCTTGAGGCCCTCGAGCTTTTTCGAAAGTTCGAGGGCTTTTTCTTCTGTGAGTTCGCATTTTGGCTCGGCGGTGATCTCTTGTTTACGCACGAGCTCGTAGTATCCCGTGAGGGCGGCAAAGGGCATAAACTGCGCGGCACGGCCGGCACGGACGGTGCCGTTGGCGGTGAGCTTTGGGTCGGCGGAGCGACGTCTTCCCTCGGGGTCCGCTAGGCGTTCAAAAGGTGTCGGTGGCCGCATCGGCTGTTGTTGGGACTTAGGCACGATGTCCTCCTACCTGATCGTTGCGTTCGCGCGCGGTGGCGCCAGTGGTAAAGCTTAATCCCTTGACGAGCGCGTTTTTGCCGTACTTGCCCTTTACGGCCAGGACGGCGCGCGCCAGGTCGCGCTCGCGCTCATCGGCCTCGATATCGCTGAACAGATCGATGGTGGCAAATTCCTCGGGCATGAGGTTGCCAAATCCCAGATTGATGCGCTTGACCGGTCGTTTGGGATCGACAGTCTGCGCCCAGAGCTCATCGAAATAGCCCATGATCTTCTTGAACGAATTGGTACGCTCGGGCAGCTTTCGCGAGGCGTTGGAGTGCGCAAAGAGTGCGGCATAGCCACCGCGCGGTTTGCCGCCATGCTCTCCCACAAAGATGCCATCGATTGCCTGCGCCTCACGTACCAGACGACGCCGTTCGTCATCGCGCTGGACGGGCTTGGGCGCACGGGGTGCGAGCTCGGGGCCGGCGGTTGCGGTGGGTTCGATGCTCGACGTACTCGAGCGCAGGTGTCCGCATCCGTCCACATATTGTGCAGTGCCGCTGGCATCAAGCCTGCGGATGTCGGCGCGCTCGCTTGCATAGCCCACAAAGAGCGAGATGCTGTCGCACACCACGTGCTTGTCGATCAAATCCAGCACGGCGGCATCGACCATCTCGCGCAAGACGGTATAGGCCTGTTCGTAGGCATAACCCTTCGAGAGCACCTGTCCTGTGGTGGTCGAAGTTGCTTGCGGGCGATAGGCTTGGATGTCGGCGATGGTTGTCGGCTCGCGCCCGAAGGCATGGTCGATGAGATATTCGGCATTGACGCCGAGCTCGTCGTAAAGCAGGTTTTCGTCGAGCGCCGCGACGCCCATCAGATCGTAGACGCCGTATTTCTCGAGGCGGGCTGCCACGCCGGGACCGATGCCCCAGATATCGGTGATGGGACGATGGGGCCAGATCTCCTTGCGAAAGGCCTCGTCGTCGAGTATGCCGATGCGGCTGGGTACGTGCTTGGCGGTAATGTCGAGCGCTACCTTGGCCTGGAATAGGTTGGGGCCGATGCCGACCGTCGCCGTGATGCCGGTGCGCGCGAGGACCTCGTCGCGCAGCGTGCAGGCGAACCCTTCCGCATCGGTGTGATAGAGGTCCAGATAGGGCGTCACGTCGATAAAGCACTCATCGATGGAGTAGACGTGCACGTCCTGGGGGCTGACGTATTCCAGATAGATACCGTAGATTTTCGCCGACACCTCCATGTAATGCTGCATGCGCGGTACGGCCGTGATGTAGTCGATGCCATCGGGAATTTCGAACAGACGGCAGCGATTGTGTATCCCGAGGTCCTTCATGGCCTGTGTGATGGCGAGGCAGATGGTCGTGCGTCCGCGTGATTCGTCGGCAACGACCAGGTTGGTGGTGAGTGGATCGAGCCCGCGGTCCACGCACTCGACGCTGGCATAAAACGTCTTGAGGTCGATGCAGATGTAGGTGTGCTGCTCGTGCGCCACGCGTCCTCCCATCAAACACATGTTCTTATCGAATACCTGTTCGATAATACCCGCTCGACCGGACACCGTCAAAACCTATCCCTTTTTGGCGGGTATGGTCGTGCGGCTGCATCGGGTTTTTAACGCAGCCCTAAAGAGCGCGAAACAGCTC
>CABUZD010000159.1 GCA_902495945.1 uncultured Collinsella sp. | reverse complement strand
GCGTGTCCCGTGGGAAAAATGGCCTCGACCTTGGCGTCTGCCGGCGCAATCACGCGCGTGCCGGTAGGCTGAATCGCCACGCCCTGGCCCAAAAGGCCGGTGGCAAACGTCTGATCGTTTACCTCGGAGAGCGGAATGACGTCGCCCGAGATGGGAGCATCCAGCGTAAGGACTCGACCACGCATACCAAAAGACCTTAGGACTTTAGTGAACATGCTCCCCCTCGGACATACCAATCAATCAAAATAACCTTGTCAGTTTACCACTTGGCACCCGTTTTTGGCCATTAGGGAAGTTCGCGCTTGACAACTTCGACGATATCGTCAACAACGCGCTGGGTCAGCTCGTGCGTCTCCGCCTCGGCCATAACGCGAACCAGCGGCTCGGTACCGCTCGGGCGCACCAAGATGCGGCCGCGACCGTTGAGCTCTTTCTCGGCGGCCGCGACGGCGTCCCAAATGGGCTGGCAATCGTCCAGGCCGGCCTTGTTGTCCGAATGCACGTTGACGAGCACCTGCGGGTACTTCTTCATGATGCCGGCAAGGTCGGTAAGGGTGCGGCCGGTGCGCTTGAGCACGGCCAGCAGCTGCAGAGCCGTCACCAGACCGTCGCCGGTGGTGTTGTGCTCCAGGAAGATGATGTGGCCGGACTGCTCGCCACCGATGACAGCACCGTCCTCGAGCATGCGCTCAAGAACATAGCGGTCGCCCACGGCGGTCTGGACCATCTCAAAGCCCTGCTCCTTCATGGCGATGGA
The DNA here is from genome assembly GCA_902495945.1 of uncultured Collinsella sp. Classification (GTDB taxonomy): domain Bacteria; phylum Actinomycetota; class Coriobacteriia; order Coriobacteriales; family Coriobacteriaceae; genus Collinsella. The sequence continues at coordinate 3,198 of CABUZD010000159.1, read as the reverse complement.
GAAGCCCAGGTTGCACATGACGGTCGAGACGATCTCGGAGTTGGCGAGCTTGCCGCGAGCAGCAAGGTCGGAGCCGCAGATGGCAAGAATGTAGTCGCCATCAATCTCGTTGCCCTCGCTGTCCACGAACAGCACGCGATCAGCGTCGCCATCGTGGGCCAGGCCGATATCGGCGTGGGTGCGCAGTACGAGCTCACGCAGGGGCTCAAGATGAGTGGAGCCGCACTCGACGTTAATGTCGGTGCCGCAGTAATCGGTGTTGATGGCATGGACCGTGGCGCCCAGGCGCTGCAGCGCGGCAGGCGTAGTCTGGCAGGAAGCACCGTGACCGCAGTCGACGGCAACAACCAGGCCATCGAGCTTAAGGCCGTCGAGCGTGCTGATGGCATGATCGACATAGGCCTTGCGGGCATCCTTCATCTTGATGATGTGACCCACGCCGGCGCCGGTCGGCAGCGTATCGGCAGCCATGGCCTCCTCGGACATGACCCAGGCACTGATCTCTTCCTCGACAGCATCGGGAAGCTTCATGCCCTTGCGGCTAAAGAACTTGATGCCGTTGAACTCCGGCGGATTGTGCGAAGCAGAGATGACGATGCCGCCATCAAGCTCGTTTTGAACAGTGAGCAGCGCCACGGCCGGCGTAGGGATAACGCCGCAGCAGTGCGGGCGGCCGCCCTCGGCCATAATGCCAGCAGTCAGAGCGCTCTCGAGCATGGTGCCCGAAAGACGCGTATCGCGACCGATGCAAATGTCCGGACCAAGGAACTTGGTCGCCGCACGGCCAAGGCGAAATGCGAGGTCGCACGAAAGGTCGGCGTTGGCGACGCCACGGACGCCGTCGGTACCGAAGATGTTCTGGGGCATAGGATCGCTCCTTCCCAAGTGGGCAAAACGCAGTCGCCCACCCTAGTCGAAAAAGAAAAGCGGGACCCGCCGAGCAATCGGCAGGCCCCGCTTGTACATTGTATCTCGTAAGGAGATAAAACCTTAGCGCTTGGAGAACTGGGGAGCGCGGCGGGCCTTCTTGAGGCCGTACTTCTTGCGCTCGACCACGCGAGCATCACGCGTAAGGAAACCGGCCTTCTTGAGGTCAGCACGGTAATCGCCAGCGTTCAGAAGAGCGCGAGCGATGCCCAGGCGCAGAGCGCCGGACTGACCGGAGATGCCGCCGCCATCGCACAGAGCGATAACGTCGAACTGACCGGCGGTGTCGGTCACCTTGAAGGGAGCAAGGGCGTTCTCAACGAGCTGATGACGGCCGAAATACTGCTCGGCGTCACGCTTGTTGATGGTCACCTTGCCGGTGCCGGGGACGAGACGGACGCGGGCGACGGCGTTCTTACGACGGCCGGTACCCTGGTAGACAACGGTGTTCTCAGCCATCTTTAAGCCTCCAGCTCAATCTTCGTGGGGTTCTGGGCAGCGTGCGGATGCTCGGCACCAGCGTAGACCTTAAGCTTGGTCATCTGGGCACGGCCGAGGGTGGTCTTGGGCAGCATGCCGCGAACGGCGCGCTCGATGACCTTCTCCGGGTGCTTCTCCATAGCCTGGCGGAAGCTCTCAGCCTTGAGGCCGCCGTTGTAGCCGCTGTGGCGATAATAGGTCTTCGTGTCGGCCTTGTTACCGGTAAGCTGGACCTTATCGGCGTTGATGACGACAACGAAGTCGCCGCAGTCGCTGTTGGGCGTGAACTGGGGCTTGTTCTTACCGCGCAGGATCATTGCGATCTGGGTGGCAAGACGGCCCAGGACAGCACCATCGGCGTCGACGAGAACCCAGTTGCGCTGGACCTCGCCCTGCTTGGCGTAGTGAGTCGATTTCGAAATCACTTAGACTCCTCCATGTACAGTACGTGTTGTTACAGAGATTCACGGGGCTCTGCAAGTAACCCGTCCATATTACCCCGCTCGCCGCCCGAGTCAACAGGTATTTTGGCTCCGACCAGAGTTTCTGCACATGTCGTCCATGGGTCATGACGTCGCGACGCTAGCGCTCGACAAACGCCTCGATATCTCCCAGCAAGCGCTTTGCCTCCTGGCGGCCCTGAATATACAGGTCGAGGAGCTTTGCCGGATCGTGTTCGACATGGCCGACCTCGACCGGCTTTTGCGGAGCGACGACCAACGCACGGCCCTCGCGCTCATACTTCCACAGGTGCATGCGCTGGATGTTGTAACGGTCGTGGCGTGTCTCGATAGCCTCGAGCAGATAGGGGTAGTCGGCATAACGCGCACGCGCGGCGGGCATAAACTCGTAGGGCTTTTTCTCATACGAACGGTCCTGCGTGACGATGACGACCGCACGGTCGAAGCCCGCCTCCTCGAGCACATGCTCGATGGGGACCGAATCGGCTACGCCGCCGTCGACGTATTTGTGCCCATCAATCTCGACCGGCGGCGTCACCAGCGGCAACGAGGTCGAGGCGCGCACGGCGTCGAGATCGAGCACGGCGCTTTTGACCGGAAGGTACGCGGCGGTTCCGAACAGCATGTCCGTCGCGACGGCGTACATCTCGATGGGGCTCGCGTCGAACGCCTCGTTGTCAAAGGGATCCAAGCGGTCCTGGACATCGTTGAAGATAAAGTCGTAACCCACAATGGAGCCCGTGGACGCAAACGATGCGGCGCCCATGAAGCGGTTGTCGTTGCAGAAAGCCAGGTTGATGCGGTTGGCACGGCCGATCTGGTGCGACTTGTAGTTCACGCCGTTGAGGGCGCCGGCCGATACACCGTAGACAGCCGGAATCTCGACGCCAGCCTCCATGAGAACGTCGAGCACACCCGCGGTAAACTGCCCGCGAAAGCTACCGCCCTCCAGGACGAGCGCGACCTTGCCGGCGTTCTTTGCCTTATCTTCTGCAGTCATGTTGACCTCCTGCGATTGCGTTTTGGCCTTCTTCTACCCAGTTTTGGGATGGAGGGCGCATAGGTTTTGGAGTTGAGGAGATGGAGCGGAAAGCGCGTCCCAGTTTGAGGCGGAATTCCGGGATGCACTTTCCGCCTGGGCCGCCATTGGGAAAGCGCGTCTCACCCTTCGTTGATGCGGGACACGGCAGGCTGCAGTACGATCGGCATCGCGTCTATATCTAGTCGAGGCTTTGCGCGGAGAATCCGCGTATTTGCTTCGCAAATACGCACCGGCTTCGGCCGCCTGCCGGCGTCCTCGCCCGCGGGCTAAAAACGCTGACGCGTTTTC
>CABUZD010000158.1 GCA_902495945.1 uncultured Collinsella sp. | reverse complement strand
TCGGCAAGCACGCACACGGGCGCGCCGGCGATCACGAGCTCCTGCACGGCACTCTCCAAGCGGTCGGAACCACACGAGAGCACCAGCACCACATCGGTATCGGTCTTTGGAGCAATTCGCTCCTCCCCCAGACGCTCGACGCGCACAATACCCGAGGTCGTCTGTGGCACAAAGGCGTCACGCACCGTCTCGGCCAGAAAGCGTGATGCGGACGAATCCAGATAGACCGAGACGCGCACCGGCGTATCGGAATCCTTCTTAACGGACGCGCCCATCTTAAAAGCGCGGGTCAGCTTATCTACGGGAATTTTCATAGCAAACCCCTCCAGCGGTTACGCGGCGCCCGAACGATGCCGCCATATGGATTGTACGATACCTACCGTCAGCAGCTGAATCATCATCGAAGACGAACCGAAGCTAATAAACGGTAGTGGAATACCGGTAATCGGCATCATGCCGATGCACATGCCGATGTTTTCGAAGGTCTGGAACGCCCACATGCCAACGATGCCCACACACGAAAGACGTAAAAACAGAGACTCGCACTTAAAGGCAACGCGGATCGTCGAGAAGATGAGCAGCACGTACAAGCACAGCAGCAAAAAGGAACCGCAAAAGCCAAAGGTCTCGGACAGGAAGGCGAAGACGAAGTCGGTGAGGAACTCAGGCAGAAAGCCGCCGGCCGACTGCGTCGCATGGCCCAAACCCTTACCAAAGAAGCCGCCCGAGCCAACGGCGATAAGCGACTGCTGCAGGTTGTAGGCATCGTCCGAATCGGCATTATCGGGGTCGATAAAGACCGTCAGACGGTTCATCTGATACTGCTTGATGAGCACATCGTGGCCGAGCAACGAATCAAAGACCGAATCGAGCGCCAGAACGAGAGCCACCAAGCCCACGAGCAGGGCCAGGGTCGACAGCACCCATTCGCGGCGTGCACCGCTCATGCAGATGACGATGGCGCCCGAAACCAGCACGACCAGGCCCGAGCCCAGGTCACCCATGGCAACGACGGCCAAAAACGGAATGGACAGCATGCCGCAGAGCTTGACGTAGTCGCGAACGGTATCGATGCGACCGTTATACTGCGAGCCAAGCGTAGCAATAAAGAAGATGGTGATGAGCTTGGCAAGCTCAACCGGCTGGAACGTCAAGCCGATACCGGGAATCTTGATCCAGCCCGTCATGCCCAGACCGCCCGTATAGGACAGACCCGGAATCTTGGGCGAGAAGATCACGATCAGGTCGATGACGAGCAACGCCGTCGAGAAATTGGAAATACCGCGCAGGTCGGTTCGCCAGACGAGCACCGCCAGCACCGCTCCGATGCCAATTCCCAGCAAATGGCGCGAGAACGAAGCATCGGCCTTAAACTGCGAAGCCGACCAGATAATGATGGCACCGTAGGCGACGAGCGCCACAGTAGCCACGAGCACACCGATATGCACCTTTTGGCGAAACGTGCCGCGCGAGGCCGAAAGTTGCTTGTTGACGCGGTCCAGGCTGCTGCGAGAGCCGGTCTTGGTTGAACGGAACAGATCCGCCGGAGAAAAATCCATCGCAACCTCCTATCGAACCGAAGAATCGCCCGAGGCCGAAGAGGTATCGGGCTCGTCATAAATCACGCCGAGCACGTCGCGCACGACATGCATCGCGGTATCTGAGCCACCGCCGCCCTGCTCCAGGACGGTAGCGATGACATACTTGGGAACATCGGCCGGTGCATAGGCGCAGAACCACGCGTATTCGTCCTCGCCACTTTTCTCGCCCGTGCCCGACTTGCCGTATACCTGCGGCGTCAGGGTGCCAAAGTGCGCCGCCAGGGACGTCGATGCCGTGTAAATCACGTCGTACATGCCGTTGCGAACAAGAGCCAAATCCGAATCGCTGTTGATCTTGGCCTCCAGGCGCTTCTTCTTGCCCTTGCCATTGTACTTATAGGCATCGCCGTCGCCATCGCGCGACACGGCAGACAAAAATACGTGAGGCACGTACTGTTTGCCGCCGTTGGCAAGACCCATATAGGCGCACGCCATCTGCAGGGGCGTCACCAGGATGTCGCCCTGGCCGATAGCAATGTTGGTCATATCGCCGGCATTCCACTTGCGGTCCTCGGCAGAGGCGTCGGTGAAGTATGACTCTTTCCACTCGGCATCGGGAATACGACCCGCGCCCTCACTCGGCAGATCGATACCGCAGGTCTTGCCTAGGCCCCAGCGACGAAAGACCTCCTGCAGGCCCTCGGGATGTTGCTCGTCATAAAAGAACGCCTTACCCATGTCGTAGAAGACGGGGTCGCACGAGTTGGCGATACCCGACTGCAGCGTCATGGTGCCGTGGCCAGACGTCAGCCAGCAGCGCTTGCCCCAAGCCTTGCCCAGACCCGTCCAATAACCCGTGCAGTTGGTTGTCTGCGTTGAAGTGTAGGTTCCAAACTCAAGACCGGCCAGTGCCGAGAGCGGCTTGATGGTCGAGGCCGACATGTACTGTCCGCTAATGGCGCGGTTGAGCAGCGGGTGCGAACCCTTGTCATCATTGAGCTCGGTCCACACGTCATTTGAGACGCCGCCGATAAAGACGGACGGATCGAACTTGGGCTGGCTCGCCATGCCCAGGATCTCGCCATTGTTGGGATCGAGACACACCACAGCGCCGTTGCCGGCATTGCTGTAGCCAGTGGTCTTGGCAAGCTCGATAGCGCTCGCCAGCGCCGTCTCACAGGCCTGTTGGATCTTAAGGTCGAGCGTGAGCTTAATGTCGGAGCCGGCCTTCGCGGGCACGGCGCCGGCCTGACCGGTCACATTGCCCGAGGCATCGACCTTGACGGTCTGCTCGCCACGAATACCCTGCAGCAGGTTTTCGTAGTAGCTCTCAACGCCCGCCTGGCCCACGATATCGCCCGACTGGTACGTAATCTTGCCAGCAAAAGCATCATCATCGCCAGAGGTTTTCTTATTCTGGGCCTCGAGCTGCTCGGAGGTAATGGTGCCGGTATAGCCCAAGATATGGCATGCCGTCTCGCCGTATGGATACTGGCGCTCGGTACGCTCGGCAATCTTGACGCCCGGGAACTCGCCGGCGTGTTCCTTGATATAGGCAACCGTGGAGCGACGGACGTGCGTCGCGATGGTATGCAGGCTCTGAGCGCCCTCTGTATTGTCCTGAATATTGCGAAGGACCGCCACATAAGGCATTCCAAGCACGTTGGCAAGATGGCGAACCAGAACCTCATCCTCGGCAAGGTCGCGGTAGGCCACGACAGCAAGTGAGGGACGGTTCTGGACAAGCGCCACGCCATTGCGGTCGAGGATGCGGCCGCGCACAGCGGGTGTGGTAACGGTGCGAGTCTGATTACTATTGGCCTGCTTCTCGTAATAGTCCGACGAGACCATCTGCATGCCCCACAGCTTGACGGCAAGTGCCGCAAACATCGCGCCCACACCCGTGGTGAGGATGGTAAAGCGGCCCTTAAAGGCGGTCGCCGCGGTATTGCCCTCGCCCTCGGTGGCGCGCGGGGCCGTTCCATGCTGTGTATCGTAGGTAAAACGGGAATCGCCTCGACGCATGATGACCAGCGCGACCACGATGGCCACAACCAGCACGATACCGGCGATAATAACCGTCATCTGGGAAGACATCTACGGGCCTCCCCTATTTGAGCTTGCGGGTCTTGGGCTTAAAGCGCATACCCGTCTGGCGTCCGCCACGTGCGGAGAATCCATAGCCGGACTGCGGCACGACGCCGGACATCAAAAACGGAATGGCAACCAGACCCGTCAGGATCGAGGACGGCAGCGCATGGCCGAAGATCGCCACGACAAAGCTCGTCTCCAAACCCATAAACAGCAAGATGATGCTGTAGATCACATTAATGACGAGCGCGAAGGCGCCCACGGTGACGCCGCGCGCACTCGGGGTACCGCCCGTCTGACCGACGGCGCTGTGCACCAGGGCAAAAGAACCCACGGTCAGCAGGAGCGACATAACG
>CABUZD010000157.1 GCA_902495945.1 uncultured Collinsella sp. | reverse complement strand
CCCCGCGCCGCTCATCGTGCACGACCGCGACCGCGCCGGGCACCTCATTGCCAAGGTGGTCGAGGCTGTCGACTACCGCATTCCCTTTATCCCTGACGATACCCAGGCAGAGCAAGAAGAGGCCGCTGCCGAGAACATGCTTCGCGAGGCAGCCGCGCTCGACCCCACCAACTGGGATGCCCAGCGCATGCTGACCGCCCTCACCGCCAACTCCAACGAGGAGTACGTACAGTACTTGGTATCCAAGCGCGATGAAGTCGAGCACGACCTGGCACTCAAGATCGCCTCGGCGCAGGACCCCTACGAGCGTGAGGCCGCAGGCGACCTTATGCGCCGTCCCTACCTGCGCTGGCTTGCCGCCCTTGCGTCACGCGCCCTCATTAGCGGCCGCTATCGCATGTCGCTCGAAGCCGCAAACTGCAGCCTCGACTTTGCCCCCAACGATCCGGCCGGCGTCCGCCACACCGCAATGCTCGCCATGGCTAAGCTCGAATACCCCGCCGAGGAGCTCAAGCGCTTTCGCTCTGCCCACTCCGTCCCCTATCTCACCAACACGCCGCTACGCCGTCGTCCCAAGGACGCGGAGCGCGACTTGGACCCATGGACGCTCATCGCGCTGATGAGCGCTGCCTGGCGCGAGCTGGACTACGAGGGCGCCGAGCACTACTTGCGCATCCTTGCACGCTCGTGCCCACACGCAGCCGAGGCGCTCTATTTCCAAACCGAGTTTCCCGATGGCGTCTATGCCCGCGTCAACGTGGGCGTGGGCTCCACCGACGAGCTTGTCCTTGCGCTGTCCGAGGCGACGCCGGTACTGCAAGAGGGCTTGGGCGCCCCCGACAACGCCAGCTTTGCCGCCTGGGTCGCCACCAACGATATCGTGCGTTCCCAGATTGACGAGCGCATCCTGCGGGCGGCCGAGCAGGGCCTGCCGTTTAAGGGAGGAGACCTCTAATGGATCCGAGCGTCTACATCCCCGCCTACCTGGAGCGCGCCTACCTTGCGTCGCACCCCGAACTCACCGATGCAGCACGCGAGCTTGTCCATAACGACGTGAGCGTCAACCCTCATAAGTATGCGCAGACCGAGCATGCCCAGGCACTGCTGTCCTATGCAGGCGTCCACCGCCACCTGCTCGACGAGCTCCATCGCATCGAGGACATGGGCAGCGACGAGGAGTTTGAACAGACGCGCAACCACCTGTTCGACGATACGCGCGATGAGCTGCTCAAGATCGTCCGCGTCGACGCGCTGGCCGTCGATGCCCAGCTGCTCGCCATCATTTTGGCGGACACGCCCGTCGACGCCTGTCTGGGCGACCTGATGAAACTCGAGGCGACCACGACCGATTACCTGCAGCAAAGCGTGCCCGGGTTCGACATGGAGGCCCCGCACTACTGGGCCAACAAGGTGCTGGCAGACGGCGTGACGGCGGCCGATCTCACCGTAAGCGAGCCGGCTCTTATCGGGTGGCTCCACACGCTCGAGGCCATCTCGCAGCTGTGCATGGCGAGCGCTCGCTACCGTGCTGCCGCCAACTACGCCCGCCGCGTCCTTAAGGCGGAAGGCTATCCCACCCGAGCTGCAGGCACCGTGCTACTCGCCCTCGCTCGCCTAGAAGACGAGGACGGCTTTTTTGCCCTGGCCCACCAGCTCGAGGAGCAGATGGGGGCCGATACCCTCGAGAACTCCCCCTGGTACCTGCTCGCCCGCACGATCTTGCTGTTCAAAACGAACAAGATGCGCCCAGCGACACGCGCGCTGCGTGAGTTTGCCAACCGCTGCGAGGGCGGCGCGTTCTTTTTGCTGAACCCCATGTATCAGACACCGTACCTTCCCTGCCGGCCCGAACCGCACGACCCCTGGGATCTTTCGCACCAAGCCGTTTGGGAAGCGGACGGTATTATCTCGGACACTCCCGACTTTGCCCCCTGGGCCAATGCCTGCGAAGACGTGTCGCAGCTTGCCCAGGAATTTGCGCGCCGCTACGGCTTTTAGCGACGCAATCGCCCCGACCATGTCATCTATGTTAGGAACGGTTTCATGAACCTCCGCTCATCTCTTGCCTGCACCTCGAGCGATATCGCTCGCTGGGGGCTGCGCTCCGTCCTTAAGCGCCAGGGCGGCGTACTCCCCGGCCGCATCGCCATGAAGATCGACCCCGAGTTGCTGAGCGACCTCGCGGGCCTTGTCGACCGCAGCGTGGTGATCACCGGCACCAACGGCAAGACCACTACCTCCAACCTCATCGCCGATGCCATTGCCGCCAGCGGCGCCACCGTGGTATGCAACCGCGCCGGCAACAACATGGAGCCGGGCGTGGTGGGCGCGTTGCTCGAGGCACGCGGCAACCTTAAGCGAACCGCCAGCAGCAAGCGCGTAGGCGTCTTTGAGTGCGACGAACTCTACACGGTGCGTGTCCTGCCCAAGCTCAAGCCGACCTACTTTGTGCTGCTCAACCTGTTCCGCGACCAGCTGGACCGCTACGGCGAGATCGACCACACCCAGGACGTCATCGCCCACGCGCTGGAGCTTTCGCCGGCAACGACACTCATCTATAACGCCGACGATCCGCTGTGCGCCTCGATCGCCGCGCGCGTCCCCAATATGAGCATCGCCTTTGGCATCGACGGCGCCACGGGCACCGAGTCCGATCGCATTAGCGACTCGCGTTTTTGCTCGCAGTGCAACGCGCCGCTGGAGTACGACTATGTGCAGTACGGACAGCTTGGCGCATACCATTGCCCCTCGTGCGGCTGGGGTCGTCCCGCGCTGGTCCGTCGCGTGACGGGCGTTGAGCTCACCTGCAACGGCTACGGCTTTGACCTGACCTTTGGACCCGATACCGACGCACCCGCAACGCACATCGCCACGCGCTACAACGGCCTGTACATGGTCTACAACGTTGCCGCCGCCTTCTTTGCGGCGCGCGAGCTGGGCGTGGACGCAGCTCACCTACAGCCCACGCTCGATGCCTACGTCCCCGCCGGCGGACGCATGGGTCGCTGGGAGATCGCCGGCCGCACCGTCGAGGCCAACCTGGCTAAGAATCCCGTAGGCTTCGATCGACAAATCCAGTCCATCAAGACGGCAGGCGGCAGACTCTGCGCTTTCTTCCTCAACGACAACGATGCCGACGGCCACGATGTATCGTGGATCTACGACGTCGACTTTGAGCGCATCGCCGACACGCCGGGTCTTGTCGCCTTTGCCGGAGGCACGCGTGCACACGACATGCAAGTACGCCTCAAGTACGCCGGCATCGATGCCGCGATTATCTCGGACGTCGCGCAGGCAATTGGCGCCGTGGCAGACGAGGCCGCCAATGACACCTTCTACACCGTCGCCAACTACACGGCCTTCCCGCCGCTGGTCAAGGAGCTCGACGGACTGAAAGGCGCCACTTCCGACGCTGTTGCCGGGCGCGCCGTAGCCCGTGCCGACGGCAGCGCTCTTCCTGTCGGCATCGCACCAGTCGAGCTATCGCGCCCGCTGCGCATCGTCTACCTGTACCCCGATGCCCTCAACCTCTATGGCGACGGCGGCAACGTCATTGCCCTCGAGCGCCGCTGCGCCTGGCGTGGCATCCCCGTGCGCGTGGACGAGGTCCGTATGGGCGAAACGCTTGATTTGACCGATGCCGATATCGTCATGATGGGCGGTGGCTCCGACCGCGACCAACTGGCCGTGGCACACGAGCTGCTCGCTCAAAAAGACAAGGTCGCGGCCTATGTTGAGGACGGCGGCACACTGCTTGCCATCTGTGGCAGCTATCAGCTGCTCGGCCGTTCGTACTACATGGGCGACGATCGCATTGAGGGCCTGGGCGTCATTGCCGCCGAAACCGTACGTGGCTCCGATCGCCTGATCGGCAACGTAGCCGTCAAAACCGATCTGGCACCTGAGCCCTTTGTGGGATTCGAGAACCATGGAGGTCGCACCCTGCTCGACACGGAGGCAACGCCGCTCGGAACGTCCGTCGTCGCGGGCACCGGCTACACCGGCGACGATGGCTTTGAGGGTCTCAT
>CABUZD010000156.1 GCA_902495945.1 uncultured Collinsella sp. | reverse complement strand
GCGTGATCTACGCTCCCATGAGCTTCCTGGACTACTTCGGCCTGTCCTTCCTGATCCCCTCGACCTCCGGTATGGCCACCGTCTCCATGCCCATCATGGGACCGCTGGCTGTTAAGCTCGGCTTCTCGCCCGAGGTCATGGTCATGATTTTCTCCGCCGCCATCGGTGTCGTGAACCTGTTCACCCCGACCTCCGGCGCCATCATGGGCGGTCTCGCCCTGGCCAAGATCGAGTGGACGACCTGGCTCAAGTTTGCCCTTAAGCTTATCGTCGCGCTCTCCGTCGTCTGCGCCATCATCCTGACCGTCGCCTGCGTGTTGCTCTAAGTACCCAACGGGTACCCCACGGAAACCTTGACGATCCTGCAAAGGATCACCTGGTCATCGTCTGTCCGGTGGGGTCAACCCACCGGTAGACTCCTACCTTTAGCCCCCTCCCGTTCCGTGCGCGGGAGGGGGCGCTCTCATGTTGCGCGGTTCTACGAACCGCGCAACCAGTCGACGCTGCGCGCCGTCCAGGACGACAATTTGTCATTCAAAAGGCAAGGCATGACCAAAAGGTCTATGCCTTGCCTTTTTCATGCCAACTTGTACGTCCTGGACGTCGCTCGCTGACTTATGCTCAACCTGCGACGTTCCCCTTGTTGGTACAGGGGAAGTGCGTTGGGGAGGGCGGGCTCCGTTATAATCGCCTAGAACATTAATTGGAAACGGGACGGGAGCCATACATGCGCCAGGGTTTCGACAACGCGAAGTATATCGAGCTGCAGGCTGCTCACATTAAGGAGCGCATCTCGCAGTTTGGTGGCAAGCTCTATTTGGAGTTTGGCGGTAAGCTGTTCGATGACTATCATGCGAGCCGCGTGCTGCCGGGTTTTGAACCGGACAGCAAGTTCCGCATGCTCAAGAGCATCGCCGACGATGTCGAGGTTATCATCGCGATCAACGCGAACCACATCGAGAAAAACAAGGCTCGTGGTGACCTTGGCATTACCTATGACGAGGATGTGCTGCGCCTAGTTGACCTGTTCCGCGGCAACGGCTTTGCCGTCGCGGCTGTGGTCATCACCCAGTACGCCGGCCAGCCCGCTGCCGACGTCTTCCGCAATCGTCTGAATGCACTCGGCATTCCCGCCAAGCTGCACTATCCCATTGAGGGCTATCCGCACGACGTCGATCTGATCGTTTCTGACGAAGGCTACGGCAAGAACGAGTTCGTCGAGACCACGCGTCCGCTCGTTGTCGTGACGGCGCCCGGCCCTGGCTCGGGCAAGCTCGCCACCTGCCTCTCACAGCTGTATCACGAGCATAAGCACGGCACCGCCGCCGGTTATGCCAAGTTTGAGACCTTCCCGGTCTGGAATCTTCCCCTGACGCATCCGGTCAATATTGCCTACGAGGCCGCCACGGCGGACCTCGACGATGCCAACATCATCGATTCCTTTCACCTTGAGGCCTACAACAAGACCACGGTCAACTACAACCGCGACGTCGAGGCCTTCCCGGTGGTCCGTGCCCTGATGGAAAAGATCCTAGGCAAGAGCCCCTACCAGAGTCCCACGGACATGGGCGTCAATATGGTCGGCTTTGCCATCACCGATGACGATGCCTGCCGCGACGCTTCCAAGATGGAGATCGTCCGCCGCTACTTTACCGCGGTCGAAAATGTGCGCCGTACCGGCGTGGGCGATGAGCAAGTCGACCGTCTCAAGATTATTATGAAGAAGGCCGGCATCGATAAGAACTACTCACCGGCGCGCTCGGCGGCCTTAACCAGGGAGCAACTGACGGGTGGTCCCGTGGGCGCCATGGTCATGCCGGACGGTTCCGTGGTGACCGGTAAGACCTCCACGCGCCTGGGCGCCGCAAGTTCGCTCATTATGAACGCTCTCAAGCATGTTTCGGGCGTCGACCTTGAGCTTGAAGTCATCAGCGACGAGGCGATCGAGCCCATCAGCAAGCTCAAGACGCATTTCCTGGGCAGCAAAAACCCGCGCCTTCACACCGACGAGACGCTTATGGCGCTGTCGATCACCTCGGCTACGAGCGAGACGGCCGCTCTTGTCCTTTCGGGCCTGGAGCAGCTGCGCGGTTGCGATGCCTTCTTTAGCGTGATTATCTCGCCGACGGACGAGACGGTGTTGCGTAAACTGGGCATCAACGTGTGCTGCGAGCCCAAGTTTGAGCGTCGTGGTTTCTTCCATCGCTAAGTTTGAAGTACCGCGGTAATTGCATCGCATTTTGGCCGTATCGGGTTAGCGCCCGGTACGGCTTTTTGATCAATAAAGCGTCTATTTCGGCGAAAAATAGCCGTTTACCTGCCTAAAAACAATTTGGACGGTATACAATAATCGTAACTGTTTCATCCTTAGCGGGATGCCGCATGATGGATATTACCTGCCATCGTGAGGTGTGTCGGTCGTGCACGGCGCACTGGATGCTCGTGCTCGGTTAGAGGAGGCTGCCATGGCGGGCAAGGGTCGTGCGAGTGTCAACGATATGAAGCGTGTCGAAGTGCTGGTGTTGATGGAGATTGCCCAGCAATCCGAAAGTGGCGGGACATATGGCTTCTCGCGCAAAACGCTTGCGGAGCACGTTGGAGTGTCTCCGTATCGAGCCCGCGCCGCAATTGAGCGCTTGGATTCTGACGGTTTGATCGAGGTCGTTTCGCGTTATAGCGAGGATGGCGGCCAGCTTGCAAATGGTATTTGCCTTACCGAGCGTGGCGGGTGGTATCTGAAAGGCATCCGCGCGGGTATGCTCGTTCGGGATATGCTCAGGGACGAGCTTGCCGATCGGTAACGTTCTGCCGCCTAAGATGTTGTTACGCCGCTCGGGTCCCGGGCGGCGTTTTGTTTCGAGATGGAGAAATGCAAGCACTTTGGTGAAAAATGGCGAACTGCTTCTTTCTCGAGTATTACAATGAAGACCCGTAAGATGTGTATGGACAACTTCTACGGGAAGCGCAGGTAATTCAATATGACTAAGCATGTGTTTGTGACCGGCGGCGTGGTTTCGTCTTTGGGCAAGGGCATTACCGCGGCATCGCTGGGCCGTTTGCTCAAGTCGCGCGGCTACAAGGTGACGATGCAGAAGGCCGACCCGTATCTGAACGTCGACCCCGGTACCATGAGCCCGTTCCAGCACGGTGAGGTCTTTGTGACCGAGGACGGCTACGAGTCCGATCTGGACCTGGGCCACTACGAGCGCTTTATTGACGAGAACCTGACCCGCGATTCTAACTTTACGACGGGCGCCATTTACAAGAGCCTGATTGCCCGCGAGCGTCGCGGTGACTTTTTGGGCGGTACCGTCCAGGTGATCCCGCACGTCACCAATGCCATCAAGGACAAATTCCGCCGCATTGAGGAGCAGACTGGCTCCGACGTTGTCATTACCGAGCTGGGTGGCACGATCGGCGACATCGAGTCGCAGCCGTTCGTGGAGGCTATCCGCCAGTACCGCAAGGAGGCCGGTCCCGAGAACGTCTGCTACATCCACGTATCGCTCGTTCCCTATATCGCCGCCGCCCACGAGGTTAAGACCAAGCCCACGCAGCACTCCGTCAAGGAGCTGCGCAGCTTTGGTATCCAGCCCGACATTATTGTGCTGCGCTCCGATCACCATATTGATGACGCTATCCGCGGCAAGATTGCGAGTTTCTGCGACGTCGACACCGACTGTGTCTTTACCAACGAGGATTGCGCGAGCATTTACGACGTGCCGCAGCTGCTCGCGGAGCAGGACTTTGACCTGCGCATTTGCGAGCGCCTTGGCCTCGATCCGCGCGAGCGCGATATGAGCGCATGGAATGAGTTCCTGCGCAAGCAAAACCATGCCAACCATCACGCCGATAAGGTTAAGGTTGCCGTCGTGGGAAAGTACACCCAGCTTCCCGATGCATATCTGTCGGTTATCGAGGCCCTGCATCACGCGGGCGTTTTCTACGATCGTCACGTAGATGTGCAGCTGGTCGATGGTGAGAGCCTCGATGCCGAAAACGTCAATGAGGTTCTGGGCGACGCATCGGGCATCCTGGTTCCCGGCGGCTTTGGCAAGCGCGCCCTG
>CABUZD010000155.1 GCA_902495945.1 uncultured Collinsella sp. | reverse complement strand
GGCGACAGAGGATTGCGTCTCCTGCGGTGCATGCGCCGCGGCGTGCCCCGTTTGTGCTATCGACAAGGGTGACCCCAAACGAGCAGCTGGCGAGGCGTGCATCTCCTGCATGCGCTGCATTGCCGTATGTCCGCGAGGCGCTCGTAAGCTTGATCCCAACAAGCTATCCGCTGTTTCCCAGATGCTGAGCAAGGTTTGCGTCGTGCGGAAGGAATGCGAGCTCTTTATCTAGCGCATACGAAATTGGTGCAATGGGACCAGGTTAATCTGCACCAACCTGGTGTAAACAAACCTGTCCCCAATGCACCAGAGTGAGGAGTGTCCCCCAACTGCCGGCAGAGACGATATGAGCAGGACATAAAAACATTGAGAGCCCCTGCTGCATGAAAGACCGCGGATTAGGCCGACAATGGTGAGTGTCTAATTCAGCCGCGGCGGCCGCGCCGCATTCATGGAAGGGGCTCCCATGCTCGATACTACCACCTTCGTCGGCCTCGACGTCCACGCCCGCTCGATAAAGGCCGTCTCCCTCGACGTCATGACCGGGGAGGTGCGCTCCGCGACCTTCGGCTACGACGCCGGCGCCGTCGCGGGGTGGGTCCGGTCCGTGGACCCCAGGGCCAGGTGCGTGCACGAGTCCGGGGTCACGGGGTTCGACCTGCAGAAGAGGCTCTCCGGCCTGGGGGTCGGCTGCGCGGTCGGCGCCGTCTCGAAGATGATCAAGCCCAGCGCGGACAGGCGCAGGAAGAACGACCGCAACGACGCCGAGTTCCTCGCCCGCATGCTGTCGGTCGGCAACGTCGTCGAGGTGTGGGTCCCCGACGACGAGTGCGAGGCCGCCCGCGACCTCACCAGGGCTCTCGAGGACGCGAGGGACGACCTCTCTCGCGCGAAGCAGCGGCTCTCCAAGTTCCTGCTCAGGCACGGGCTCGTCTTCGACGAGAGGACGCCCACCGGCCGCAGGAAGGGCAACTGGACCCGGGCGCACTGGTCCTGGATCGAGTCGATTAGGTTCGCGGAGGGGGCCGACAACGAGGCGCTCGCCTACTACGTCGACGCGGTCAGGCGGGCGGCGGAGGAGAAGGCGAGGCTCGAGGGGCTCGTCGAGGCCGAGGCCCGCAAGCCCAGGTGGAGGAGGAGGGTCGACTCCCTGCGCTGCCTCAAGGGCGTCGACACCGCGACCGCCGCCGACCTCGTGTCCGAGGCCGGCGAGTTCTCGAGGTTCGGGAACGCCCGCTCGTTCGCCTCATGGGTCGGCCTGACGCCCTCCGAGCACTCCAGCGGGGAGAGCGACCGCAGGGGCGCGATCACCAAGGCCGGCAACAAGCACCTGAGGAAGGCTCTGGTCGAGGCCGCGTGGCACTACCTGACGTGCTCCGCGCGGCCGAAGGACCTCGCCAGGGGCCAGGACCCGGACCGGGGCGCCCGCAGGCATGCCGCCAAGGGCGTGCGGAGGCTGGTCGAGAGGCGCGGGGCCCTGCTCGCGCGCGGGGTCCACGGCAACAAGGCGAACGTGGCCACGGCGCGCGAGCTCGCCTGCTGGGTGTGGGCGGTCGGCCTCATGGCCGAGGGGGCATAGGGGGCGTTCCCCCCGCACATAGGCCGATCACCCCGGAAGCGGTTGGATCCGAAGCCGTTGAGGCGAACCTCAGGTCCCTTTTCTGCGAGCGCCCAGGGCGCCACACGCGTGCACAGACTGTCGGTTCGACGAAGAGGCCTCAGCCGTAGCAACGGATTGCCCAGCGAGAGATCGCCACGGGCGGATATTAAACTGCAAAGACGAGCGTCGGAAAGACACGCCGAGGTCGCCGCGGAGGGGTTGATATAGGGAGAGGGCCTGACCCCATATCGTTGGGGCCAGGCCCGATTTTGCCTCTTGACAATGTCCTGCTCATATTAAAAGGAACGTTCCTAAGTGCCGCCAAAATACCGTTTATCGAAGAAAACCGCTCACCGGTCATAATGACTATTCTGGCTTTGTTGTTGCCTACAATAACCCCCGTAAAAGAAATGCGGAAGGTTACCGAGTCCCCTCGGACGTGGGCCTAACCAAAGTCTTTGATCGCGAGCGCCTCAATGGGCGCATTCGATTGATTTTGGTTGGGCTATATTTATGAAGGGACATGCCACCATGGGTTTCTTTTCTCGCCTGATGGGCGGTTCGGATAAGCAGACGACTGCGGCTTCCGAGTTCGAAATCCTCGCTCCCGTTTCCGGCGAGCTTGTTCATCTAGAAAATACCAATGACCCCGCTTTTAGCAGCCGTGCGGTGGGCGATGGCGTTGCCGTGGTTCCCCAAGAGGGAACGGTGTGCGCTCCTGTTTCCGGCACCGTCGCGGCGCTGTTTCCGACTGAGCACGCGCTGGGCATCATGTCCGACGACAGCTCTGCTCAGGTGATGCTGCATATCGGAATCGACACTGTTAAGCTTGAGGGCAAGGGCTTCCATGCGCTTGTTGCCCAGGGTGATCATGTCGACGCGGGCCAGCCTCTCGTCGAGGTCGATTTCGACGCGGTCCGCGCCGCCGGCTTCGATCCCACGGTCTTCGTTATCGTGTGCGAGCGCTCGGAGAACTCGACTCTTCGCGAGCATGCTTCCGGCCCTGTTGCTGTTAAAGAGCCTGTCGTCTGGCTTTCCGAGTAAATTCTTGTGGTGGGTACCGTGGTTATCAAGCGAGTTTTTAACAACAACGTCGCAATGGTCACTTCGGACGATGGCTCCGAGCTCATCGTCATCGGTTGAGGCCTCTGCTTTGGCCGTCATGCCGGCGATGCCATCGACGAGGCGTCAGTCGAAAAGACCTACGCGTTGCAGGAGGGAACTTCTCAGGATTCGCATACGATTGACCGCTTGGCACATCTTTTGGAGTCCATCCCCACCGTCAACCTCGTGATTTCCGAGGAAATTGTTCAGATGCTTCGCCGAGAGCTCAATGCCGACATCAACGATAAGATCCTCATTGCTCTCGCAGACCATATCAGCCTTGCTTTGGAGCGTGAGCGCAAAGGCGTTCCCTGCGAGAACCCGTTGCTGCTCGAGATCCAGCAGTTCTATCGCAAGGAGTACGCGCTTGCGGGCCGTGCCCTTCAGATTATCAAGGACTATCTGGGCATGGAAATGAGCGAAGAAGAGCAGGGTTTCGTTACCTTGCATATCGTCAACGCCACCATGCCGCAGCGCTCTGACCGTCTGATCGTTTCGGTCCAGCTTGTTCGCGACGTGCTTGCGATTGTTTCCGAGCGCTATGCCACGACCCTCGACGACACCTCGCTGCCTTACGAACGTTTCGTTCGTCACCTGCAATTTTTCGCACAGCGAGCGCTCGATCCTGCCGCCGGGCAAATCAATGGCGACGCGCTGTTCCGAATCGATGAAACGGCGTATCCGCGTGCATTCTCGTGCGCGGACGCCATAGCCGCCCACTTGTCGTCTACCTATAACGTTGTCGTTACCGATGCCGAGAAGAGTTATCTCGCATATCACATTGTTAACCTGCTTGGAGAACCTGGTCTCTAGGCATAACGTGCCCACACATCGATTGATATAAGGCAAGGCTCACGGTCTTGTCCAGGGCACATCTGTCTTAATTTGCGGAAAAGGAAGGGGAGTACCGCTATGACCGCAAAAAAGAAGTTCAATTTCAAAGCTCCGTTGGAGGTGTTCGCAAAGTCGATCGTCCAGCCGATGATGTATCTCTCGGTTGCCGGCATCCTGCTCATCGTGGGCATCATTCTGACCAACAAGACCATTTGTGCTTTGGTCCCCGTACTGGGCTCCGGTCCGTTCCAGCTTGTGGGCGCCGTTGTCTACCAGTCGCTGATGTTTATCATCAACAACCTCTCGATTCTGTTCTGCGTGGGCATCGCCGGCGCCATGGCAAAGAAGAACAAGGGCCATGCTTCGCTGATCGCCCTGATGTCGTTCTTCCTGTTCCTGCAGGCTAACAACATCGTGCTCAACGCCACCGGCTCTCTTGCCGATGCGAGCGGCATGCTCGGTCTTACCGGAACCGGCCAGGCCACCGTTATGGGCATCCAGGTGCTCGATACCGGCGTGTTTGGTGGCATCATCCTTGGTTGCATCACCGGCGCCGTGTTCAACAAGTACTCGAACAAGCAGTTCCCCATTGCCCTTTCGATGTT
>CABUZD010000154.1 GCA_902495945.1 uncultured Collinsella sp. | reverse complement strand
GTCATGCACCGCAATACCTTTGTCGACGCCCCGCATGTGCTCGATGGCACCTTTGCCGTGCCCGGTACCGGTGTGCGCCTGGCCGGTCAGATCACCGGCACCGAGGGGTACATGGAAGCCGTGGCGACCGGTCTTCTCGCGGCGCTCAACACCTATGCCGAGGCTATCGGTGCCGCGGGCGTCGAGTTGCCGCGTGTGGGCGCCCTAGGTGCGCTCGTGGGCTATGCGACCGATCCTGCCACCGTGGGCTATCAGCCCATGCATGTCAACTTTGGCCTGGTGCCGCCACTCGAGGATGGTAAGCGCCGCAGCAAGCGCGACCGCTACCAGGCCTATGCGGACCGTGCGCTCGAGGCCCTCGATGCCTACTTGGCCACGCGTTCCGACTTGTTTGGAGGCGACCGGTCATAGCCTTTGACCTGTACGACACCGTCGACTCGTTTATCGCCTATATCGCACGCGTCGAGGGACTTTCTCCCAACACGGTGACGGCCTATGGCTCGAGGCTGGAGCGCTTCGCTGCCTGGTGTGAGCGCGAGGATATCGATGCTTTCGCTGCCGACGTGCGCACCATTCGTCGCTATCTTGCCGAGCTTTCGCGTGAGCAGGTGGCTCCCCGAACGCTTGCGGCGCACCTGTCGGCTATTCGATCTCTCTATCGCTGGATGGCTGCCGAGGGGATTGTCGAGGGCGATGCGGTCTCGGCGATCGCATCGCCCAGGCTGCCGCGTGACCTGCCGGGTGTCCTTACGACCCAGCAGGTTGAGGCGCTGCTCAAGACGCCTGATACCTCGACGCCCGCGGGACTGCGCGATGCGGCGATGCTTGAGTTGCTCTATGCCTCCGGCGCGCGAATCTCGGAGCTCGCGGCGCTCAACGTGGAGTCTATTGGTTGGTCCGAGCGAACGCTGCGACTTTGGGGCAAGGGGAGCAAGGAGCGTATCGTCCCTCTGTATCGTCGTGCGCTCGATGTGACGCGTCTCTATATTGAGGAGGGGAGGCCGGAGTTGCTCGCTCAGGCAAAGCGCCGCGACCTCGCTACTGGGCCGCATCCGCTGCTTATATCGGCGCGTGGCAATCGCATGAGCGCCGCCATGCTCCGGCGGCGGTTCCATACGCTGGCGACGCTCGCCGGCATTCCGGCCGACATCGCCCCGCATGCGATGCGCCATACCTTTGCGACCGACTTGCTTGAGGGCGGTGCGGACCTGCGCTCGGTTCAAGAGCTGCTGGGTCATGCGAGCCTGTCCACGACGCAAATCTACACGCATCTCACGCCCGATCGGCTCAAGCGTGCCGTGGCTCAAGCCCATCCCCGCGGCGAATAGTGGCTGGGACGTCCCGCGCCGCACTCAGGTGTGTGGTTTTGATTGCGGGTTGGCAGAAAGAAGCATTCCTGCTATCATTCATCGGGTTGCTTCACGGCAACATGTTTTTATCACGCACGCGCGGCTACTTCATACCGTGGTGCCCGGGCTTTGGTAGCACATGTCCGGGTTGGTTTTGGAGGATGACCCCGCGCGGAGGCAAACCACAGGAGGTTTAACATGGCTACCAAGATTAATATCCGCACCCTGCTCGAGGCCGGCTGCCACTTCGGTCACCAGACCCGTCGCTGGAACCCCAAGATGAAGCCGTTCATCTTTGGTGAGCGCAACGGCATCTACATCCTCGACCTCAAGCAGACCATCCTCGACGCCGACCAGGCCTATACATTCGTCAAGAACGTCGCTAAGGGCGGCAACGTGCTGTTCGTCGGCACCAAGAAGCAGGCTCAGGAGGCCGTCAAGAACGCTGCTGAGCGCGCCAACATGCCTTACATCAACCAGCGTTGGCTCGGCGGTATGCTGACCAACTTCGTCACCATCCGCTCCCGCATCAACCGCATGGAGGAGCTCGAGGCTATGGTCGAGGACGGCCGCATGGCTGTTCTGCCCAAGAAGGAGCAGGCTGTTCTCGGCAAGGAGCTCACTAAGCTCCAGACCAACCTCGGTGGCGCCCGCGACATGAAGGGTCTGCCCCAGGCTCTCTTCGTCATCGACACCAAGCGCGAGGAGAACGCCATCAAGGAGGCCCAGCGCCTGAACATCCCCGTCGTCGCCCTGATCGACACCAACTCCGATCCCGACGAGGTCGAGTACGGCATCCCCTGCAACGATGACGCTATCTCCGCTGTCACCCTTATGTGCGAGCTCATGGCTGACGCCTGCCTCGCTGGCTCCGGCAAGGAGCAGGTCTCCGAGGCCGAGATGGCCGCTGAGCCCAAGGCCGAGTAAATCAGTCTTAGTTAATTCTTTTTCATCTCTTTGAAAGGAACCACAATGGCCCAGATTACCGCCGCTATGGTTAAGCAGCTCCGCGAGATGACCGACTCCCCGATGATGGAGTGCAAGAAGGCTCTCGTCGAGGCTGACGGCGACATGGACGCCGCTGTCGACGTTCTGCGTAAGAACGGCCTTGCCAAGGCTGCCAAGAAGGCTGGCCGTGAGACCAACGAGGGCGCTGTCGCCGCGTTCGTCTCCGAGGATGGCAAGACCGGCGCTCTGCTCGAGCTCTCCTGCGAGACCGACTTCGTTGGCTCCAACGCCAAGTTCACCGGCTTTGCTTCCAAGGTCGCTGAGGTTGTCGCTACCACCGAGCCTGCTGACGTCGACGCTCTGCTCGAGAAGCCGATGGGCGAGGAGACCGTTTCCTCCGAGCTCACCGAGATGATTCACATCATGGGCGAGAACATGAAGATCTCCCGCTTCGCTGCTCGCAAGGCTGAGAACGGCGCGCTCGCTTCTTACATCCACATGGGTGGTAAGATCGGCGTCCTCGTCGAGTTCGCCTTCGAGAAGGCCGAGACCGCTCAGGCTGAGTCCTTCAAGACCTTCGCTCACGACGTTGCCCTTCAGGTTGCCGCCGTCGCCCCGATCTGTGCTACCCGCGATCAGGTTCCGGCCGAGACCGTCGAGCACGAGAAGCAGATCTACATGGCTCAGGCTGCCGAGTCCGGTAAGCCCGAGGCTATCCAGGAGAAGATGGCTGTCGGCCGTCTGGAGAAGTTCTACAAGCAGTCCGTGCTCACCGAGCAGGAGTTCATCAAGGACAGCTCCCTCACCATCAAGAAGTACGCTGAGCAGGTCTCCAAGGAGCTCGGCGACACCATTACCGTCGTTGCCTTTGACCGTCTGGTTCGTGGCGAGTAAATAAGCTCTTGTAGCTGGTAATGAGCAGGCTGTGGGTTTTACTCACAGCCTGCTTTTTCATGGCTCTTCTTAGAGCCTTTGATAGAATGTTGAGAGTTCAATCTAAAGGAGGATCGCTTTGTCCGACATCCGATATAAACGCGTGCTTCTTAAGCTTTCTGGCGAAGCACTGATGGGCGACGGCCAGTATGGCATCGACCCCAAGGTTACCGACCATCTTGCCAAACAGGTCAAGGAGCTGCTCGCCGTTGGCCATGAGGTCGGCGTCGTTGTCGGCGGCGGCAATATTTTCCGCGGCATGGCCGGCGCTGCCGGTGGCATGGAGCGTGCTCAGGCCGACTACATGGGCATGCTGGCAACCGTTATGAACGCGCTCGCCCTGCAGGATGCCTTCGAGCACAACGATGTTCCCTGCCGCGTTATGAGCGCTATCCAGATGAACGAGATCTGCGAGCCCTATATTCGCCGTCGCGCCATCAACCACCTTTCCAAGGGCAACGTCGTTATCTTTGCCGCCGGTTCGGGCAATCCGTACTTTACGACCGACACCGCCGCGGCTCTTCGTGCGTGCGAGATCGGCGCCGAGATTCTGATTAAAGCCACCAAGGTTGACGGCATCTACGACAAGGATCCCGTCAAGTGCGCCGACGCCGTCCGTTTTGACAAGATTACCTATCACGAGGTGCTCGTCCGCGGTCTGCAGGTTATGGATTCCACGGCTACGGCACTGTGCCAGGACAACCGTATGCCGATTTTGGTCCTCAACATCGATGGCGAGGACACCGTCAAGCGCGCGCTCGCGGGTGAGCCCGTCGGCACGCTCGTCTATCAGGAGGATTAAGCATGGCAGAGAACATCACCGCCCATATGGACAAGTCGCTCGAGTCCCTCAAGCATAACTTCTCCAAGGTCCGTACCGGCCGCGCCAATGCCAACATTCTGTCCGACATCACCGTCGATTATTACGGTGTTCCCACGCCGGTCACGCAGATTGCC
>CABUZD010000153.1 GCA_902495945.1 uncultured Collinsella sp. | reverse complement strand
TCTTCTTGGAAACCACGACCAACGGCATTCGTCGCCAGGTTATGGAGCGCGTTTGCCTACCACGCCGCTTTGAGCGCGTAACGACGCCATGGGGCGAGGTGTTCGTCAAGGTGGCCACCCTGCCCGACGGCAGCGAGCGTGCAGCGCCCGAGTACGAGGACTGCGCCCGCCTTGCTCGCGAGCATAACGTGCCGCTCCAGCGCGTGATGCAGGCGGCGCAAGCCGCGGCTTTGCAATTTGAGTGACACCGTCGGCGACGCGCCACACCCACCCCATCAACCTCACCGAAAGGATCTCCCCATGAAATACCTCATCGCCTCCGACATCCACGGCTCGGCATATTGGGCCGAGCGCCTGGTTGCCGCCATCGAGTCCGAGCAGCCCGACCGCATCGTGCTGCTGGGCGACCTGCTCTATCACGGTCCGCGCAACGACCTGCCGCGCGATTACGCCCCCAAGCGCGTGATCCCGCTGCTCAACGCCCTGGCCGACCGCATCATCGCGGTACGCGGCAACTGCGATGCCGAGGTCGACCAGATGGTCCTCGACTTTCCCGTCATGGCCGACTACGCCACGCTGTTCGACGAGACCGGCCGCGAGCTGTTCCTGACGCACGGCCATGTCTTTGGCGCCGGCATGCACAACAGCGTCGACCACGCGCCCGCGCTGCCCGAGGGCTCCGCGCTCGTCTACGGTCATACGCACATCAAGGTCAACGAGGAAAGTGCCGCGCACCCGGGCCTGTGGCTCTTCAACCCCGGCAGTGTGAGCATTCCCAAGGACGGCACGCACAGCTACGGCATCTACGAGGGCGGTGCGTTCCGCCACGTGATCCTGGAGGAGGAATAACCATGGCGCAGCATATGGCTCAGCAAAATGCCGAGGGCTCGCGCGATCTGTCCACGCTGATAGACGCGTCGGCCGAGCTGCAGCATCTGGTGCAGACCATCTGGCGCCTTCGTCAGCCCGACGGTTGCCCATGGGACCGCGAGCAGACGCACCGCAGCATTGGCAAGAACATGATCGAGGAGGCCTACGAGGCGCTCGACTGCATCGAGGGCGACGATGCCGCGCATCTGCGCGAGGAGCTGGGCGACGTGCTCATGCAGGTGGTGTTGCATGCGCAGATCGCGGCGGACGCCGGCGAGTTCACGCTGGCCGACGTGGCGCGCGATATTGACGCCAAGCTCATTCGCCGCCATCCGCACGTGTTTGGCGATGCGGATGCCGATAACTCCGACGAGGTGCTCAAGATCTGGGATGAGGTTAAGCTTGCCGAGAAGGCTGCCAAGGACCAGGCCGCGGCGGCAGGCGAGGCTGCGCCCGAGGGCCTGCTCGACGTCGTGCCCACGCACTTGCCGGCGCTGATGCAGGCTCAGAAGGTGTCGCGCAAGGCGGCTGCCGTGGGCTTTGAGTGGGAGACGGTCCAGGATGTGTGGAACGAGGTAGCCGAGGAGCGTGCCGAGTTTGAGGCCGAGGCCCCCGGAACGCCCGAGCGCGAGATGGAGTTCGGCGACCTGCTCTTTGCCCTAGTCAACGTTGCGCGTAAGGAGGGCATCGACGCCGAGAGCGCCCTTCGTGCTAGCACGGCAAAGTTTCGCCGCCGTTGGGCTGCGATGGAGGCCGCCGTGCACGAGGCGGGCGATGACCTCACCGCCTGCTCAACCGCTCAACTCAACGACCTGTGGGACCAAGCAAAAGCAAGCGAGTGAGGCCTGCGTCTCTCACGGCATCCATTCGTAGAGAGGTCTCTACAAGCAAAAAGCCATATACAACGGAAGATGTGCCAGCTGCGCTTCGGCATCCCACTCGAGTTGTTTAGGGTGCAACACGTAAGCCATTCCAATCTTCTTGTTAAAGCGCGCGCGGAATCGGTCGAGGGAGATGGTTCCGTATCTGCGTGGCGACTTAACTTCGATGGGGCTGATGCGCGGCTTTCCGGCGGCATTGACATAGGGTCGGGTAACGAGGAAGTCGATTTCCATGCGCTCCTCCCCCTCCTTCTTTCCGCTTTGGGAATAAAAGAAGAGCCTGTGTCCATTGGCCTTTAGAGATTGGGCAACGTAGTTTTCGGTAAGCATTCCTTCGTTCAATCCGATGTCGCCGCGAAGCACGGCCCTGTAAACGTCTTCATCGGTATCGTTGTTGTCAGAGAAGGCAAGCGTTACAAGCAGGCCGGTGTCTGCCATGTAGCACTTGAGGGCCGTTTGCTCCATGCTGAGTGAAAGGCCCACGCTCGGTTCGCTTGCGGCATAGCAGATATTGGCAATTCGCGCGTCTGCCAGCCAAAAGAAGGCTTCTTCGTAGGTGCGCATGCGTGCGTTTTTATCAAGTGAGGAAAGCTTGAATCGTTTTTCGTGCCTAGAGAGCTGACCCGGGATGCCATCGAGTACGGAGACGACTTTGAATTCGTAACCGGTTGCAAAACGAGAGATATCGTTGCGATAGAGCTGGACGATTCGGCGCTTCGAAGCGTCGACGGGCGCAAAAGCGCGCTGTTCAACATAGATGGATACCGGCTCAGGCATGCCGCCTACGAGCATGTATTCGCGCATAAGGGAGAGTGCTCTGCGATGTAGGGCATCGGGGAGCGGCTTCATCTTGTTAAAACTCATGCGAATGAGATCGGCCAGCCCCTTTTCGTCCATGCCCCAAAGAAACTCCTCAAAGTCGAGGGGCTCAAGTTCCAGAGACTCTTCCTCGGATGGGATGACGATATCTTTAATGTTCTGCTTGATGCTGAGTAGGGATCCAGTTTCGATGTAGTCGTAACGTCCGTCTGCAACGAGATACTTGATGAGTCCGCGTGCTTGCGGGTACATCTGGACCTCGTCAAAGACGATAAGCGTCTCGTGTTCATAGAGTTTGACGTTATAGAAAACCGAGAGATAGAGGAAGAGCGAGTCGAAGTCAGTGCGATAGTCCTCAAAATATTGCTTAACTTCGGCAGGTGCTTGAAAGAAATCAATGACAAGGCAGGACTTGTATTCGGTTTCTCCAAACGTGCGGGCAAGCGTGCTCTTTCCGACGCGACGGGCTCCTTCAATAAGAAGTGCTGTTTTACCAGCGCTTTCATGCTTCCACTTTAGTAGTTTGTCATAGGCTTTTCGTTTAAGCATGGCTACCTCGTGCACGATATCCAGAACTTTTATAGTTCGATTATGCACGATATCCAGAACTTTAGACCCTTAGAATTGCACGATATCCAGAACTTTGCACGATGTAAAAGCACATTATTGGCCCTTTCATTCGCAAGTCAGGTAAAGACGGTATGCCGATAGAAGAATTTAATGGGGGGGGGCGACCTCTAGAGATGAATGCTCGGTGCAAAAACAAGCGCCCCAAAGAATGATTTCTCTAATTCATATGTATCCCTCGGCTAACTTAGGGCATAATGCAAAAAGTGCGACATGGCTAACTTACGGAGACGCACCGACGGTGCACGGTCAGCCGGTCGCTTGCATCCACTACGTTTCCAAGTGAGAGGGAGACAACATGAGCGATATTTTGGACGTCTACGGTCGCGAGGTGCTCGACAGCCGCGGCAATCCCACCGTCGAGGTCGAGGTCGTGCTCGAGGACGGCAGCTTTGGCCGCGCAATGGTGCCTTCGGGTGCTTCGACCGGCGCCTTTGAGGCCTGCGAGCTGCGCGACGGCGACAAGGGTCGCTACCTGGGCAAGGGCGTTTCGCAGGCCGTCGAGCATGTCAACAACGAGTGCGCTAACGCCGTCGTGGGCCTCGATGCCTTCGACCAGCGCGCCGTCGATGCCGCGCTGATTGCCGCGGACGGTACCCCCAACAAGAACAAGCTCGGTGCCAACGCCATCCTGGGCGTGTCGCTGGCCGTTGCCCGCGCCGCTGCCGAGTCGGCGGGCCTGTCGCTGTACCAGTACCTGGGCGGCGTCAACGCTCACCTGCTGCCCACGCCCATGATGAACATCCTCAACGGCGGCGTGCATGCCGACAATAACGTCGACTTCCAGGAGTTCATGATCATGCCGGTGGGTGCCCCGAGCTTTGCCGAGGGCCTGCGCTGGTGCGCCGAGGTCTATCACACCCTCAAGGGCGTGCTGCACGAGGCCGGCCTGGGCGGCGGCGTGGGCGACGAGGGTGGCTTTGCGCCCAACCTCAAAACCAATGCTGAGCCGTTCGAGTACATTACCAAGGCCGTCGAGAAGGCTGGCTTTAAGCCCGGCGTCGACTTCATGTACGCCATGG
>CABUZD010000152.1 GCA_902495945.1 uncultured Collinsella sp. | reverse complement strand
TCGTTGAGCGCGAGGGCCTCAACGCCGATCAACGTGCGCACGTGGCCTCGGTCTTCTACAACCGCCTTGCCGGCAAGCTCGATGGTCTGCGTTACCTCAACAGCGATGCGACCATGATGTATGTCACCGGTGGCGAGGTTACCGCCGACGACCTGCAGAGCGATAGTCCCTATAACACCTACAAGCACGAGGGCCTGCCGCCCACGCCCATCTGCTCTCCGTCGCTCGAGGCACTCAAGGCCACGCTTGAGCCGACCGACTCCGATGACCTGTATTTCTACATTACACAGGACGAGGAGTACTTCTCGCAAACCTACGAAGAGCATCAACAGTCTTGGAATTAGCATGAGGATTTTTAGCCCCAAACGTTACGTTGCCTCGGTCGATCGCGTCGACCTTGATACCCTGTGGGCCGACGGCAAACGCGCCATTCTGCTCGATCGCGATAACACCCTGGTGCCGCGCGACACCGAGCAGGTTCCTGCCGCGGTTTCCGCCTGGCTCGATGCCGCCCGCGCCAAAGGCTTTAAGCTGTGCATGGTGTCCAACAACTGGCATCGCGACCAGGTCATGAGTTCTGCACGCGAGCTGGGACTCGAGGCCATCAGCCACGCCATGAAGCCGGCGCCGTTTGCCCTCAAGGCGGGTCTTAAGCGCCTCGGCGCCACGGCCGACGAGGCGGTGCTGATCGGTGATCAGCTCTACACGGACGTGTGGAGTGGCAACTTCGCCGGCGTCGATACTATCCTGGTTAAGCCGCAGGCAACCCAGGATCTGTGGTACACGCAGATCTTCCGTATCTTTGAGCGCCGGGCCCTGCGCGACCTTCCCTGCGAGGAATAGGTTTCGCCATGTCTCAGCACATCAAACACGGCTGCGACCATATCTTCTTTATCGGCTTTTTGGGCGCGGGCAAATCGACGCTCGCGCGCAACGTCGGCACTATGTTCAAGCGGCGTTTTATCGATACCGACCGCCTGGTCGTGCGCCGTTGCGGTAAGTCGGTAACCGAGATTTTTGAGACCGAGGGTGAGGATCGTTTTCGCGAGCTCGAGACCTCGGCGCTCCGTTCGCTCCAAAGCGAGCGTAGCCTGTTGGTTTCGTGCGGTGGCGGTATCGTCGAGACGCCGGTGAATATTGAGCTGATGCACGAAATGGGTACGTGTGTGTACCTCGAGGGCGACTTCGAGGACTCGTTGCGCCAGATTCGTCGGTCCGACACGCGGCCCGATTTCCGCTCGCCCGAGCATGCTGCGCGCTTGTTTGAGCATCGCCGTCCGCTGTATCGCCAGGCCGCCGATATTACCCTTGATATTCGCAACAAGTCCTTCGAGGACGTTTCCTACCTTTGTGCCGAGATGCTTTTGGAGCGTGGGCTGCTATGATTCGCCGTCAACTGATCAATTTCCAAAACCGCAGCGTCGATGTCCGTGTCGGATTGGGCGCGTTCGATGAGTTGTCGCGTATGTTTGCCTCGGCTGTGGGCAAGCCTAAGCGCGCGATGGTGGTTTGGAACTCCGCCACATCCGAGCGTTTTGGTGAAGTCGTCGAGCATGCGCTGGTCGACGCCGGTTTTGCCGTGTCGCAGTTCTCCCTTGAGGTTTCGCCTGCTGGTGCCACGCTGGCCGATGCCGATGCTATCTTTGGCGCCTTGTCTGCCAACGGCATTACCTGCGACGATCTGGTTGTCGCCGTTGGCGATGCCGCAACCTGCTCGGTTGTTAGCTGGTGCGCCAACCAGTGGTGTGGCCGAACCGAGTGCGCGCTGCTGCCGACGACCTTCGACGCCATGCTCACGGTCGCGACGACCATGAAGCCGCTCATTGCCTCGTCGTCGAATGCGCTTCCCGCTATCGCGTTCCGTCCCGAACCGGGCTTGGTCGTGTGTGACCTCGACCTTGTTCGCGAGACGGACCCCGAGGACCTCAAGCTCGGCTACGCGGTACTTGTTGGCACCATGCTTTCAAGTAGCAAATCCCGCTGGAATCAGTTTGCCGAGACCGTCCCCGAGATTCTTGCCGGCGACGAAGTTGCACTTGTCAATGCCGTCCAGTGGTCTCAGACTGCCCGCAAGGACGTACTGATGGCCACGAACCCGAGCGCCCGCCATGCGCTCGATTTTGGCAAGACGGGGGAGCGTACCCTGCGCGCCTGCTTGGGCGATGCCGCTTCGCAGGTTCCTGCCTATCAGCTGTTGTCCGAGGGCATGCGCTTTGAGGCGCGCCTAGCACATGACGCCTGCGACTTCGATATCGATTACGTTTTTGAGGTCGATGACTGCCTGGAGGACTTTGGTATCGAGGAGCTTGCCTTCGATCTGGAGCCTGCCGCATATATCGAGGAGTTCCGCAGGCAGCAGTTTGTCCGCTCGAACCGCAGTATGTTGCCGCTGCCCGCGGCACTCGGCGCCATTCGTCTAACGAGCGTTGAGGACGAGGTTCTTGAGCGCCATGCTCACGCCTACTTGGCTTCACGCAAAGAACTTCTCTAAGATTTATTGACATCCATTGTCTTTCGTATCATGTTGAGGGGCGGGTTTTCAATCGGTTGCGGATCGCATGCGTTTCCGTCGTTCGATTGAGACCCGTCCCGTCTATATAGAGACAACAAGAAAGGAATCTGCATGTCTGAGTTTGCTGCCGGTCCTGCCGGTCGTATCGAGCGTGTCCGTGCCCTGATGGCCGAGCGTGGCTACGATGCCATCGTGGTGCGCGACGAGGCCAACCTTCGTTGGCTTACGGGCGTGAAGGGCGTCTTCGACTACACCTTCGAGTTCCCGCAC
This sequence comes from uncultured Collinsella sp., assembly GCA_902495945.1. Lineage (GTDB taxonomy): Bacteria > Actinomycetota > Coriobacteriia > Coriobacteriales > Coriobacteriaceae > Collinsella. Next base: position 1,468 of record CABUZD010000152.1, on the reverse strand, counting down.
GCTGCGTTTATTACGGTCGACCAGTGCCTGTTCCACACCGACTCGCGCTACCTCAACAGCTTTGAGGAGAACACGCCCGCCGGCAGCCCCTGGGTCTACGACATGGACGAGGGTACCATCCCCGGCTGGGTCGCCGGCAAGATTGCGGCTAACAAGTGCCGTGTCTGTGCTGTCGAGGACGATATGCAGATTAACTTCTACCAGGGTATTCAGCGCGGCCTGGAGGACCGTTCCGTCGCCTGCATGCTGCCGCTGATGCACGACGACATCCGCAAGATGCGCGCCATCAAGGATGCCGAGGAGATCGAGCTCATGCGCCATGCACAGTCGATCACTGACGCCGCCTTCCAGCACATGCTCGGCTTTATTAAGCCCGGTATGACCGAGAAGCAGGTTCGCAACGAGCTCGAGAACTTTATGTTCGCCAACGGCGCCGACAGCCTGGCCTTCGGCTCCATTGTGGCGAGCGGCCCCAACACCGCCAACCCGCATGCCGTGCCGAGTGACCGTGTCATCGAGAAGGGCGACTTCGTCCTCATGGATTACGGCGCGGGCTACTGCGATTACCGCTCCGACATGACACGCACTGTCGTGATGGGCGAGCCCACGCAGGAGCAGTTCGACCTGTATGCGCTCGTGCGCCGTACGCACGAGGAGTGCGTCGCCGCCATCCATCCGGGCGTCGAGGGCAACGACATCTTCAAGCTCTCCAAGAAGATCATCGGCGATGCCGGCTATGGCGATTACTATAACCATGGTCTGGGCCACGGCGTTGGTATCGACATTCACGAGCTGCCCAACTTCAACCGCAGCAAGAACACCATCGAGATCGGCTCGGTTGTCACCATGGAGCCCGGCGTCTACCTGCCCGGCGTGGGCGGCGTGCGCCTTGAGGACTACGGCGTGGTCACCGAGAACGGCTACGAGCCCTTCACCAAGACCCCGCACGACCTGCACGTTATCGACTGCTAGTCTACTTCGGTAGACAGTTTGGGGCGGGGCGTTCGGACCGATTCGGACGCCCCGCGTTCTCTTTTTATGCGCTCGCCGCAGGCGCCGTCTGCAAGTGTATAATTTCTGTCGTATGTAATTTGGACGCTTGTGCGTTCTGCCCATAACAAGAAAGGTCGCTATGCCTACCATTTCTACCGCCGACTTCAAGAACGGCCTCGGTCTCCGCATCAAGGACAAGGTCTACACCATCGTTGAGTTCCAGCATGTCAAGCCGGGCAAGGGCGGCGCGTTTGTGCGCTACAAGACCCGCGACATTAAGAGCGGCCGCGTCGTCGAGAACACCTGCAACGCCGGCACCAAGTTCGAGAGCGTCATGCTTACCACCCGTGAGTTCCAGTATCTCTACAACGATGGCACCGACTACATCTTCATGGACAACGAGTCCTATGAGCAGGTTCCCGTTCCCGAGGACATGGTGGGCGAGAACTCCAAGTGGCTGCGCGAGAACGACGTT
>CABUZD010000151.1 GCA_902495945.1 uncultured Collinsella sp. | reverse complement strand
GGCCGACGACGATTCCGGAAAATGCGAAAAGAATTGCAGGCGTGTACATTGCACCGCCGAAACGTTGTATCTTTTGCATCATGACGGGGAATCCCCCTCTCTTCATTCGGAGCGCTGCGGTTTTGGCTTCACTCGAGACCGCAGACGCGCCGTTTGCGTGTACCTCGTGCAATAGGACGGGTGGGCCCGCTTCCCTGACTTCTTGCGCTTCTATTTTTATCATATCACTTATCTAGACAAGTTAGTATAAATACTACGGTCGGTAAACGGTTGATTATTGGCCGTAAACGGTATATGTCCAGTATTTCGCCTGCTAAATCTGATATAGCTGATAGCTGCAATTCATATTTATTTTTTACTTGTCTAGATATGCTTGTCTATATCTGCAGACATACCTATACTTCATTACAACATTCACCACCACGTTAAGGAGTCACCATGAAAAGCGCGGTCTTCTATGGAAAGCACGATCTCAGGGTCGAGGATTCGACAAAGCCGGCCGTGGGCAAGCGCGACGTTCTGATCAACGTCAAGGCTTGCGGCGTCTGCGGTACCGACGTTCATATCTATGAAGGCGACAAGGGCGCAGCCGACGTTACCCCGCCCACGATCCTTGGTCATGAGTTTGCGGGCGTTGTCGAGGCCGTGGGCAGCGACGTCGCTGGCTTTAAACCGGGCGATCGCGTGTGCATCGACCCAAACCATCCCTGCGGCTGCTGCGAACCCTGCCGCGACGGAATCAACCACTACTGCGAGCATATGACCGGTTACGGGACCACCGTTAACGGCGGCTTTGCCGAGTACTGCTCCGTCGATATGCAGCAAGTCTACAAGTTGGGCGATCACACCAGCTTTGAGCAGGGTGCTATGACCGAGCCCGTCGCCTGCTGCCTGCACGGCATCGATATGTGCAACATCAAGCCCGGCAGCACAGTTGTCGTTATCGGCGGTGGCATGATCGGTCTGCTCATGATGCAGCTTGCCAAAAACGCCGGCGCCACCAAGGTCGTCTTGCTCGAGCCCGTCGAGGGCAAGCGCGAGGTTGCGCTCAAACTCGGCGCCGATCTGGCAATTGATTCCATCCACGAGGACGTCCCGGCCCGCCTGAAGCAGGAGGGCGTCGGCAACGTCGATGTCGTTATCGAGTGTGTTGGCAAGCCCGTCACCATCGAGCAGGCCATCCAGATCGCCGGCCACAAGGCTACGGTCATGATGTTCGGCCTCACCAAGCCCGATGAGACAATCACCGTCAAGCCCTTCGAGGTCTTCCAGAAGGAGCTTGTGCTCACCTCGTCCTACATCAACCCTTATACGCAGCGTCGCGCGCTCGAGCTCATCGACTCTGGCAGGCTCGACGTATCCTCGATGGTCGCCAAGGTGGCTTCCCTCGACGAACTCGGCGCCATCCTGTCAGACCCAGCTCTGCGTGCCATGGGTAAATATATAATCGACCCCAGCAAGTAAATCGATTGACACCTGCGCGGACGGCCCTCATCCGTCGTTCACGCACCCAGCTCTAGGAGACCGTCATGGCGCGAGCCATCTTCCAAACTATTTATGACAACGTGAAGCAGTCGATTGACGACGGCACATACGCCTATCAGAGCTATCTGCCTTCGGAGACTGAGCTCACGCAGCTGTTTGACTGTTCGCGCATGACGGTCCGTCGCGCCATCTCGATGCTTGCGGCAGATGGTTACGTGCTCCCCCAGCAAGGCAAAGGCATGCGCGTCATTCGCAACATCAGTGACGAGAAGAGTCGTGGTGGCGGCGGACTCGAGACCTTTAAGGAAATCGCGGTCAACCGAGGCTTTGAGCTCAAGACCGTCACCACCGTCTTTGAGCTCCTCATCTGCAGCAAGGCGCTCTCCAAGATTACCGGGTTTCCCGAAGGCTGTGAGCTCACACGCGCCAAACGCATCCGTTATGCAGACGGACAAGCCGTGTGCTCCGACGACTCCTATTACCTAAGCTCACAGGTACCGGGGCTGACACCCGAGATTGTCAACGACTCGATCTATCGTTACCTCGAAGAAGACCTTGGCATTAAGATTGCCACGGGCAAACGCGATGTAACGATCGAGCATCCCACGCCCGAGGATACGCGCGTGCTCGATCTCGACGACTTTAACGCACTCGCCGTTATACGCGGACAGACCTACAACGCCGACGGTATCCTTATGGAATACACCGAGACCAAACAGGTTCCCGGGTTCTTTTTGCTCCATGAAACCGTGACGCGCAACGGTACCGGTCGAACCGGCCACCAAAGCAGCATGAACTAACCATTTATTAGTTGCGGTGGAATAGTTCCTAGAATGGCCAGCTTAAGGGCAAAACAGGAACTATTCCACCGCAACTTTTTTGGCCGGCGGGGCAGTACCTGTCCCACCGGCCATCATTTACGCTCGTTTAGCTAGTCCGCGAGCTTCTCCACCTGATCGAGCATCTTGTCGAGCTTGGCCTTTGCCTCGGCCTTGACCTTCTCGGCCTCCTCGTGGGCCTTGGCCTTCTGAGCGGCCTTTTCCTCGGCCTCGGGATCGACGACGACCAGGTTGGATGCATCATGCTCAACCAACTTAAGCGCATGCTCGGGACACACCTTGACGCAGGCCCCGCAACCTAGGCAATACGTGGACTCCAGTGCAAAGCGACCGCTTCCCACCAAATCGCAGGCAAACGTGGGGCACACGTTGACACACTCGCCACACGACGTGCACTTGTCAAAATCGCACTCCGGCGTGCTCACCTGCATGTTCTGGGCAAGCTCGGGATGGTTTTGCAGCGTCGAGAGTACCAGCTGGCGCCCGTGCGTAAGCGTACGGCGACGCTTGGTCGTCGTGGTGCCGCACATGGTGTTGAGCGTGCGCTCCAGCTGCGTAATCTGGTGACGGTGGGCCTTCAACTTCTGCGTCACCGAGGCCAGCGCCGCCGTCGCCGGATTGAGCTTGGTCACCGTCAGGCCCGTTGTACGGGCGATCTTTTCCATGTACTCTTTGCGCTCGTACTCGCGAAGCTTATGGCACTTGAGGCTCTTGGGGTCGACCTCCAGGCCCATGCCCGTACCGGCCCACTCCTCGGCAGTGGCGATGGCCTCGCCCAGAATATCCTCGCCACCGGTGTTGCGACACTTATCGCACACGCCCAGTGGCAGGTAGACGCTCACGTTGGGATAGTCGGCCAGCACCGAGAACCAGGTCTCGGCCGTAATATCGCCCACACAGGCAACGACGACCTCGTTTTCGCGCGGCATGCGCTTGAGGGCGCGCGTGCAGGTGACGTAGGCGGTCTCGTGGCTCGTAGCAGCAGAGACGATATCGTCATATAGGTTTTTAGGCGCCAGGCGCGGCGAGATGATCGCCTCGGTCGGACAGGCAGCGGCGCACAGGCCGCACTTGCGGCAGGAGTCGAGGATCTCGATGGCGTCTTCCTCGACCTCGATAGCGTTGACCGGGCACACGTCCATGCACGCGGTGCATCCGCTCTTTTCGTTTTTGCAGGTCAGGCACGGAATGGTGTTGCCGCGCGGACGCTCCTTGTAGTCGGCAGGATTCCACTGCGGTGCCGACGGATCGAGTGCATCGGTCACACCGCCAAGCGGGTTTTTAAGAAAGTCGAAACCCTTGCTGATCTCGATAATGTCATCAAACAGATCGTGTTCCTGCGCCATGCGCGGCCCCTCCCTGAGCAGTGCAAACAAGCAAGAGATAATGATACGCTATCGGCCCACGCCTCGGGCAAATTACACGCGGCGCATCTTTGCGGCAAATAGCCTATGCCTATCGCCGCCTCGATTGCACAAGGTCAATCAAGCGCCAAGCTATGCCTCGCACATGAGCTGCACGAGCTTCTGTTTGGTCACCTTGGTCTGCTCGTTGGCCATGTTACGCTCGTTTCTAAAGACCGCATTTGCAACACTCTGCAGGTCGGCATCGGAAATCTCGCCAAGGCCCAGCTCCTCGAGCGTCGTCGGCAGACCGACGCGTTGGCAAAACTCGAGCACCTGATCAAGCTCGGGTGCACGCTCCAGGCGCAGCTGCACCACCAGGCCAAATGCCACGGCCTCGCCATGCATTGCCTTGCACTCGGGCAGAATCGTCAACCCGTTGGCGATGGCATGCGCCAACGCCAAGCCACCGCTCTCAAAGCCAACACCCGAGAGCAAAATATTGCACTCGATCAGGCGCTCAACTGCCGGCGATGTACGGCCCTTTTTGAGATCGCGCTTGGCAGCGACGCCGCACTCCATGAGTGTGTC
>CABUZD010000150.1 GCA_902495945.1 uncultured Collinsella sp. | reverse complement strand
GTCATGGATCCCATTTGCGACCGTGCGCTGTTATTCACCGGCGTGCTGGGCCTGGTAGTCCGCGGCGAGTTGCCCATCTGGGTCTGCGTACTCATCATCGGTCGCGATATCTATCTGGGTATCGGGTCGCTCATCGTGCGCCATTACCACCCTCGTCCCATTGACGTCGTCTTCCCCGGAAAGATTGCGACAGCGCTGCTCATGACCGGCTTCTCGCTCATGCTGCTCGGTTTCCCCGTTATTGACGGACAGCATCTTTTACCTTCAACCCTCACGGCCTTCCCGGGCCTCAACGGAAGCTCGGTGCCCCTCGGCATCTTCTTTGTGTACGGCGGCGTGATCTTCTCCATGCTCACGGCTGTCATCTACTCCATTAAGGGCGGAGCGGCCATTAAACAGGCTCTCGCGCATCCCGAGGACGAGGACATCGACTTTCTGAACCCTGAAATCGAAGACTGATTCGTTGGGGTATGATTACGTACGGTTCATTATTTGCGGCACGTCCGCGATAAGTTAGGGGTTGTCATGGACAACATGGTTAACAATATGCCTCAGAATGATAAGACTGCTGACGCTACCTGCGTATTCCGCGTGCCTTCAAGCGACGTCACCGTTCCTGACCTCATGGCCAACGTGCGCATCACCGCCCCCGTCCTGTCCATCGTCAAGGGTCCGCAGACTGGTGCCGCCTTTGAGCTCGAGGACGACGTGACCACCATCGGCCGCGATCCTGCGAACGGCATCTTCCTCAATGACATGACCGTTTCGCGCAGCCACGCCCGCATTATTCGCGAGGGCCTCGGCGCTCGTATCGAGGACTTGGGCTCGCTCAATGGCACCTGGGTCGACGGTGCCATCGTTAATGCAGCCCCGTTGCACGATGGTTCATCCGTCCAAATCGGTACGTTTACGCTCATCTACCACGAGAGCACGCCGGAGCGCATCGAAACCGGTGAGTAGGGCATGGCCGAACGCAACTATCTGAGTATCGGCCAAGTCGTCAACCTACTTCGAGGCGCATACCCCGATCTTTCGAACTCAAAAATTAGATTCCTAGAGGATGAGGGGCTCATTACCCCTCATCGTACGCCTAAGGGATACCGTCAGTACTCCAAGGAGGACGTTGATCGCCTGGAGGTCATTCTGCACTTGCAGAAGACTCGCTACATGCCGCTCAACGTGATTAAGCAGCGCTTGGAAAACGCCACGGACCTGTCAACGCTCGCCTACGAGGTGGGCTTGCTGTCCGATGTTCCGCTCAAGACGGAGCCCAAGGAGACTAAGCAAAAGCTGCATCCCATCGAGACCATTCCCGATATGCTGGGCGTCGAGATTTCGTTTATCCGCTCGCTCGCCGAGAACGACCTCATTCGCATCATCAAGAGTCCGCAAAATCGTGAGCTCGTCGATGGCCGAGATTTCCCGATCATCCGCTACTGCTCCGAGCTGTCACGCTTCCATATCGAGCCGCGCAACCTGCGTCAGTACGTGTCTTCCGCCAACCGCGAGTCCTCGATGTTTGAGCAGGTGCTCGTGAGCATGCTCGGAATGGATACCTCAGATGACGAGCGCGACGCCAAGCTCGAGCGTGCGTTTAAGAAGCTTCACGACCTAACGGAAGGTGTGCACACCGCACTGCTCAAGAACCGCGTTTTTGAGTCGCTCAACGCTGTGGTCGAGGACGCCGACATCGATGCACTCGATGAGGAAATCACTCGTTCCGAGTCCACCAAGGCCAAAAACGAAGAGATAGCTGCGCCGGCTTCACACGAGGATTCGCTCGTAAAGCCGCTCAAGGTCGTCGCCCCTTCGCAATCCGGAACCGCCACCGCGGGCAAATAACAGCTGCCGCTTATCCGGCAACCCATTGAAAGGTCATGCAATGTACGACTTCGAATCTCAAATCGTCGACATCCCCGACTATCCCGAGCCCGGAGTCATCTTTAAAGACATCACGCCGCTCTTTGGCAATCCCGAGGCGCTCAAAGCCATGACCAATGCCCTCGCCGAGCACTTTGCCGGCATGGGAATCACCAAGGTCGTGGGTCCCGAGGCTCGCGGCTTTATGGTTGGCGTACCGGTGGCTGTAGCACTTGGCGCCGGCTTTGTTCCCGCACGTAAACCGGGCAAGCTGCCGCGCGAGACCGTAAGCCAGAGCTACGAGCTCGAGTACGGAACGGATTCCATTGAGATCCATGCCGACGCTATCAGCTCTAAAGATACCGTGTTGATTCTGGACGACTTGGTCGCGACGGGCGGAACCGTCGAGGCAACAGGTAAACTGGTGCGAGATATGGGCGCAAAGCTTGTCGGTTACGGTTGTATCCTTGAGCTTGCGTTTCTCAACCCGCGCGAGAAGCTCACGCCGCCTGATGACGATGTGGAGCTCTTTAGCCTGGTGACGGTGGACTAGCCGTTACCCTTAGTTACTGGAAAGGAAGCTACATGCGCACAGCAAACACGCACAAAAACATGGCACGCTGCGCTGCTACGGCAACCCTCGCTTGTGTTTTGGGCTTGGGCCTCGCGGCTCCTGCCTACGCCGATACCGCATCCGACCTTGCCGCTGCTCGTACGAAGCTCGAGCAGATCGGTACCCAAACCCAGCAGATTTACGATGAGCTCGCCACGCAGACGCAGGCGCTCGATCAAACTGCCGGCGAGATCACGCAGAAGCAGCAGGAGATCGCCGATGGTCAGGCCAAGCTCTCGACCTATGTCGCCGGCGAGTACAAAACCGGCGGTCTGAGCCTGCTTCAGGTTCTGACGGGCGTCGATGACCTGGGCGATATGCTCAACCGTCTGTTCTACTACGGCAAAGTTTCCGATAAGCAGGCTCAGACCATTCAAGAGGTCAAGGATCTTAAGCAGCAGCTCACCGATAAGCAGACCGAGCAGGAGAAGAACGTCGCCGCCACGCAAAAGAAGGTCGACGAGCTTAACGCTCAACAGGCTGAAGCCCAGAACGTCGTAAACTCCCTGGATTCGCAGCTGCAGGCCGAGCTTGCCGCAGAGGCCGAGGCCAACGCCGCGCTGCAGGCCGGCATCAACGCCAGCACCGCCGAGAAGGCCACGGTGAGCAACGAGACTGCCGGTACGACCGAGAACACCAACAACGGTGGCCAGACCAGCAATAACAACAACCAGGGCGGCAACACTCCGGCTCCTACGCCGGCACCTGCTCCGACGCCGCAGCCCCCCACGCCCGCTCCGGCTCCGACGCCTTCTGCTCCGAGCCAGGCCGTCGACGGCGGTTCTGTTGTCTCGCGTGCATACAGTAAGCTTGGTTGTGCTTATTCCTGGGGCGGAATTGGCCCGAACAGCTTCGACTGCTCTGGTTTTGTTAGCTATTGCCTCACTGGTCGCTATTGCCGCCTGGGCACCACGGGTACCTTTATGGGCTGGACGCGTGTGTCCGATCCGCAGCCCGGTGACGTTGTGGTCAACTCGTACCACACCGGCATTTACATCGGTGGTGGTCAGATGATTCATGCTTCTGACTACAACACGGGTGTTATCATCAGCTCCGTTGCCGCCGGCATGAACAACAACTATATCTTCGTTCGCTACTAAGTATTCAGATAAAGCAAACGGATATGGACCTCGTGGCTTTGAGCCATGGGGTCCATTTTTTGCCTTTAGTGCAGGCCGCTATCTAGTTTTGAATACTAGATAGCGGCCCAATCAGTCAGCAAGAAGGCTATAATTGTTAGGGAACAATTAGAAAGGACCCTCTATGAGCTGGGCACTTATCTCAGATTCAAGCTGCAACCTCCGCGATTGGCAACCGACCGCACCCCATACCACTTTTGCATTTGCGCCCCTCAAAATTCGAGTGGGGGAGCGTGAATTCGTCGATGACCTTTCGCTCGATGTTCATGAGCTCAACTGCGCTGTTCAGGCGGAGACGGACGCTTCTTCGAGCGCTTGTCCCAGCGTAGGGGAGTGGGCCGAGCTCTTCAAATTGGCAGACAAGACCATCTGCATGCCGATCTCTGAGGGCGTGTCGGGCAGCTACAACGCGGCAGCCACGGCTCGCGATATGGTTCTTGCCGAGGAGCCCGACCGACAGATTCATCTAGTCAATTCACGCGCAGCTGGCGGCAAAATGGACCTCATTTTCTTGCTGTTCGACCGCTATCTTGCAAGCAATCCGAATGTCTCATTCGAGGATGCTTGCGCATACTTCGATAGCCTTGAGCAGAACAGCAAAATCCTCTTCAGTTTGTGCAATTACGAAAACCTCGCCAAAGCTGGACGTATCCCTAC
>CABUZD010000149.1 GCA_902495945.1 uncultured Collinsella sp. | reverse complement strand
CACGGCGTTTCTATTATGCGCATTGGGCATGGTGTGGATACTGGTGCTTATTGCGCGCAGGCCTCGACCTCGGTTGCCGGTAAGCATGCTGAGGCGTTGACCATGGAGCTTGCTGAGCTTGGCGGCAAATTGCTTGCCGATACGCTTCCTTCGCTTGCTGACGGCACCGCTGTTTGGACCGAGCAGGATGAGTCGCTCGTTACCCATGCTGCCAAGATTTCTAAGCAGGAGATGCGTCTGGATCCGCAGATGGCGGCGCTCGATTGCGTGCGTCATGTGCTTGCTTCGTCCGATACCGCGCCTGCTCGTTGCGTGATTGCCGGCAAGACCGTGCGCGTGCTCGATGCTGCGCCGGCTGATGTGTCGCTTGGCGAGGGTCAGGTTCTCGTTAAGGCCAAGCGTGTTTACCTCGGCCTTTCCGATGGCTCGGTTGAGGTGCTCGAGGTTAAGCCTGATGGCAAGCGCGCTATGGCTGCTTCTGCTTGGGCTGCTGGCCTGCAGGGTGCCGATCTTATCTGGGGTGTTTTGTCATGAGCAAGCTGTCTCCCGCACGCAAGCTTGCGCTCGATGTGCTAATGGAGGCCGATCGCCGCGGTATGTATGCGCGTGACGTGCTGTCCTCTCGCGCATCGGCCAAGGCTATTGACCAGCGTGATTCCGCTTTTGCCGCCCGCTTGGCGCTGGGTGTTGCCGCCACGCAGGGTATTTTGGACGAGCTGCTCGATCAGTTTCTCGATAAGCCCAAAAAGGTTGCGCCGCGTGTTCGCATGGCGCTTCGTATCTCGGCCTTCGAGATGCTCTACCTGCATACCCCTGGCCGCGTTGCCGTAAGTCAGGGTGTTGAGCTGGTGCGCAGCGGTGCTAAGTCCGCCGCCGGCTTGGCCAATGCCGTGCTGCATAAGGTTGCGGATAACGTTGAAGATTTTGCCACGGCGTCCGACGTGGATGAATCCGAGCGCCGTCTTGTTCGTTTGTCGCGCCTGATGGGTCTACCGCGGTGGCTGTGCGCACGCATTATGTCATCGTTCGACACGCCGGAGGGTGCGCTTAACTTTGCCGGCAATCTGGCCCCCGCGCCGCTGGCCCTTCATGAGAACGCCTTTGCGACTAAGCCAGATCCGTATATCTCCCAGCTCGTCGCGCCTGTCTTCCCAGGCTGCCATGCCCCGGTTGATGCCCAGGTTACGGTTGCGTCGGGCGTATTTGAGCGTGCTGCCGCGGTGGCCTCGGACCTTAACGCTCAGCTTATCGCCACAGCTGCCACGCACCCTGGAAGCTGCCTTGAGATTGGTGCCGGTCGTGGCACCAAGACCTATGTGATGATGTGCCAGGCCAAGCGTGCCGGCTATGAGCGTCAGCATACGGCACTTGATCTTCATGACCGTAAGTGCGATCTGAATCTCGCTCGCCTGCATAAGGCCGGTATTCAGGGCGTTCGTACGGTTTCGGGTGATGCCTGCGAGCTTGATGAGGTGCTCACATCGTTTGATGCCATGCTTGGCGAGCCGGTTAAGTTCGACACGGTCTTTATCGATGCGCCGTGCTCTGGCACCGGAACCATGCGTCGTCATCCCGAGATTCCGTGGCGCCTGACCGAAAAGGATGTGACGGTTGAGCTGCCCAAGTTGCAGCTGACGATGCTCAAGGAGGCTGCTGCGCGCGTGGCTGCCGGCGGTGAGCTCATCTATGCAACGTGCTCGGTCTTCGACGAGGAGAACACGCAGGTCGTGGACGCGTTCCTTGCTTCTCCCGAGGGTGCTGGCTTTAGCGTGGCACCGCTTTCCGAAGCACAGATTCTGCAACTCCCCGAGTTCGATCAGGCCAAGAAGCTCGTATCCGTACGCCAAAACGACCGCGGACTTTTCCAAAGCGTCCCCGTAAACGCCGACTCCTACGACGGCCACTTCTGCGCCAGGCTGGTCCGCAACTCATAGAGCTACCTGCGACACAAAGAAATAGCCCCGCGATCGGTGTTGATCGCGGGGCCGCGTTGTTTCTAGTGGCTGTGAGGGCAGTTGGCGCAGCAGCCGCTGGTGGCGTTGGTGCTGGAACCGCCGCTTCGCTGGTCGGTGTTATAGAAACCGCTACCCTCAAATTTAATGCCGCTGGCCGAGAACGTCTTGGCCGCCGGGGCACCGCAGCTCGGGCACACGACCTCGGGAGTCTCGGACATGGGATGCTCGACCTCAAACACGTTGCCGCAGCTCGAGCACTTGTAATCGTAGCGCGCCATAATACTTCCTTTTCAGCACAAAGCGGGCAGATTACTCTGCCCGCAAAAATTCAAACGTCTGTAACTGTACCCTATATCGGGGGTTTTATCACGCTTCGCCCCAGAATCTATGGTTGTTGCGCAGGAGCTGTGCGGTTCTGTCCTCGGCGGCAGCAACGTCGGCCTCGTCAGCCTGCCAGGTCCAGTTGCCCGTTGCCACGCCCGGTACGTTCATACGTGCGTCGTCGCCCAGCCCCAGGATATCCTGCAGCGGCATCATCACCAGGGGAGCGTCGCTTGCCAGCGCGTCGCTCATCAGCTTGGCCGCCACCTCAACACCGCTCGGCTCGTCGCCGCCCGCAAAGGAACGTGTGCACCAACCGGCCAGCGTCGAGGTGTCGTGCGTCGAGGTGTACAGGATCTTGCCGGGCGTGGGATGCACACCGCAACGAACGTCGTAGTCGCTAAACTCCAGCACGTCCATGCCGGGGAAACCACAGGTCGAAGCCATAGCGCGAACACCGGGCGTCAAATAGCCCAGGTCCTCGGCGATAAAGTTGAGCGGACCCAGCTCGTTGTAGGCGGTCTGGAATAGGTCCTTGCCCGGTCCCGCCAGCCAACGACCTTCGGCGCAAGCCTTGCCTGCGGGGATACTGAAGTAGCTGTGGAATCCCAGGAAGTGATCCAGGCGCACACGGTCGTAGAGTGAAAACGCGCGACGCAGGCGATCCATCCACCAGCTATAGCCGTTCTGCTTCATGTGGTCCCAGCGGAACGTCGGGTTGCCCCACACCTGGCCCTCGGGTGCAAAGTTGTCGGGCGGCGCGCCGGAAATCTCAATCGCCTTGCCGGTATCGGACAGCCAGAAGTTCTCGGGCTCGCTCCACGCATCTGCCGAATCGTCAGACACGTACATAGGAATATCGCCGATAACCTCGACGCCCTTCTTGTGCGCATAGTTCATGAGCTCGCACCAAGCCAGGTCAAAGCGGTACTGCATGTACGCCTGAAGCTCGGCCTCGTTGTGGAAGCGCTTGTCGTCGATCAGATGCTCGTTGTAGCGCGCGACATCTGCCGGCCAATCGTGGCGCGACTCGCCCTCAAAGTACTTCTTAACGGCCATGTAGACGCAGTACTTCTCGAGCCAATCGGCATTGCGATGTTTAAACGCCGTGTACAGCGGATCGGCATCCTCGCCGCCGCGGGTCTTCCAGACAGCAAAGTCGGCGGCCAGCTCCTCGTGACTTTCGGGCAGCAGGTCGATATTGCCTGCAAAGGCCGAAGGACCGGCGTAAGGGGAGCGGAAGAAGTCCGTGGGGTTGACGGGGAGAACCTGCCAGTAGCGTATACCCATGGCGGCCAGATGGTCGATAAAACGACGCGTGGGCGCGCCGATCGTACCGGGCTTGCCGTCGTCGGTCGGCACCGATGTGATATGGCACACAACACCCGCACCGTGATCGAGCGGCTCCTGCAGGCGCTGCTCGGCATGGTGATAGATGATCGACGAGCCCAGCGGATACAGATCGAGCGTGACGGTACCGTTGTGGATCTCGCACTCATGACCGCTAATCACATCGCTCGCGCATTCGCCGAGCGCCGGAATGGTCACGCGATGCGAATTGCGCAGACTGCGGTTGATGATAACCGTTGCGGCCTCACCGTCTTTACCGGTGCGCGTATAGGCGAGTACCTCGTCGTTGAGCGCGAAGGCCTTTATCTCGCCGTCAACCATAAACGGCAGCGCGCGGCGCACAGCAGATGCGTTCTTTACGATCGCGAACGTATCGAAGTCGTGCAGGTCTTCCTTGGTCGGCATGGTGCGACGATTGCCCGGATCGGTGAGACCCTCCAAGCCGTACTCGTCGCCATAATAGATCGAGGGAACGCCCGGGAACGTCATCTGCATGAGCGTCGCGAGCCAAAAACGGCTCTTGGCCAGGCCCATCGCGTTCTCGTCCAGGCGCCACTTGCTGCGCTCGCACTCGGGCAGCTGTGACTCGTCGGGGCCGCCGCCGAGCACCGAGATAATGCGCGGACGGTCGTGGCTCGACAGCAGGT
>CABUZD010000148.1 GCA_902495945.1 uncultured Collinsella sp. | reverse complement strand
TTACAAAAATCGTGTCGGACGATTACGGTGCCTTGGGCTCGAGCCGTCTGTGCGGTTGGTCCCTTTACGTTTGAGCTGCTGAATCGTTGTTTTGGAGCATGTTTTTATGCCGACGTCGTTGACCGAACTTTTTTCGCCCGCCTGCCATTTGTGTCCGCGCCGTTGCGGTGCGGCGCGCGATGAGGGCGCGCGCGGCGTATGTGGTGCTAACGACACGCTCAGGGTGGCCCGCGCGGCGCTTCATATGTGGGAGGAGCCGCCTATCTCGGGCGAGGCCGGTTCGGGCACGATCTTCTTTAGCGGTTGCTCGCTTAAATGTATCTACTGCCAGAACCACGAGATCTCGACCGGCAATTTTGGCCTTGAGATTTCGCCTGAGCGCCTGGTCGAGATTATGCTGGAACTGCAGGACCAGGGTGCTAACAACATCAATTTGGTGACGGCGACGCACTATGCACACCTGTTGCCTGCCGCGATTGCCGCGGCACGGACGCGCGGGCTGGTCATCCCAATCGTCTACAACACGAGCGGTTACGAGCGCGCGAGTGCCGTGGCGGCGCTGGGCGACCTGGTCGATGTGTGGCTCACCGACTTTAAATATGCCGATGCCGGGCTTGCGCAGTCGCTCTCTCATATAAAGGATTACCCGCGTGTGGCCGTGTCGGGTCTGGCCCAGATGGCGCGCGAGATCGAGCGCCGCGGGGGAGAGTTGGTGGATGAGGGCGGGCTCATGAAGCGCGGCATCATCGTGCGCCACCTGGTGCTGCCGGGGCATGCGGATGACTCGTGCCGCGTGTTAGACCTGGTGTGGCAGACGGTGGGTGACGTGCCGATCTCGGTCATGAACCAGTACACGCCCAATGCGCTTATGCGCGAGCAGGGCGGCGATCTGGCACGCGCCGTGACGCGCGAGGAGTACGAGCAGGTGCTCGACCATGCCGACGACTTGGGCTTTACGACGATGTTCTGGCAAGAGGGCGGCGCGGTAGACGAGAGCTTCACCCCGGCCTTCGACACCACCGGTGTTCTTACCAGCGCAAAGTAGTGCGTTCGTCGATGATTTTTCTGGGACGGGGATTAAAAAATCATCGAGAGGATCGCCTGCTCGAAAAGTTGTCAAAATAGCCGCGCCCCAAAAAGACTGGTTATTGGGCGTTGACAGTTGGCGAGCCGTAGGTAAAATATCGACTTGTCTTGGGGACGTAGCTCAGTTGGGAGAGCGCTGCCGTCGCATGGCAGAGGCCGAGGGTTCGACTCCCTTCGTCTCCACCCTTGGATTTGATAAGCCGCTGACATTGTGTCGGCGGCTTTTTTAAAAGAAAGGGCTGCACCATGGCCGAGTTTGAGTCCCAACCATTGTCCGACGAGGAGCGCGCTGAGTTGGAAGAGCTCCGCGCCGAGAAGGCCCGCCGCGAGGCTCGGGAAGAGGCCCGTCGCGAGCGTGAGGAGCTGGCTGCCCTGCGTGCCGAGCGTGCGAAGGCCGAGGAGGCCGCCACGAACGCCGCATCCGCATCGGCGCCCGCGCCCGCACCCAAGCCCGCTGCTGCGAAGCCTGTACCTGCCGCGCCCAAACCTCAGCCTAAAAAGGCCGCTCGTCCCAAGTCCGTCGAGCCCAAGTCGAGCCGTGACGAGATGACCTTTGCCCAGCGCATGGTTACCTCCAAGGAGCCTACGGGCGAGAACGAGATCCCTGGCATGGCGCCGGCTCAAAAAATCATCATTGTCCTTGCCCTCATCGCGTTTGTCATCTTTATGGGCTACACGATCCTGACCAGCATGGGCCTGTTCTAACCGATTCGCATCGGGCGTCATGTCCGCATGCTCTGCTCTCGTCCAACCCTCAAATTCTGCACCACACATCCGAAAGGTCGCCCCGTGGCTTTGACCGACATCTCGCATCCCACCGACATTGCAATGCTCACCGATCTGTACGAACTCACTATGGCCCAGGGCCTGTGGGAGAGCGGCAAGGCCAATGAGCAGGGTTGTTTTACGGCGTTTTACCGCGACCATCCCTTTGGCAGCGCCTATGCCGTCATGTGCGGCACCGCCGAGCTGCCCGAGCTTGTCGAGAACCTGCGCTTTACGCCCGAGGACATCGACTATCTAGCTTCGCTCCAGGCTCCGGCCGGCGGCGCGATGTTTAAGCCTGCATTCCTCGACTACCTGCGCAACTTCCGTGCGCACGTGAACATTGACGCCGTGCCCGAGGGCGAGCTCGTGTTTCCGCGCGAGCCCATGGTGCGCGTCACCGGCCCGTCGCTGGAGTGCCAGCTTCTCGAGACCGCGCTGCTCAACATCGTCGGCTTCCAGACGCTTGTTGCCACCAAGACGGCACGCGTGGTGTTGGCGGCCGACGGTCGTCCCGTGGCCGAGTTTGGCCTGCGCCGTGCCCAGGGTCCCGATGGCGGCCTGGCCGTCGCGCGCGCGAGCTACGTTGCCGGCTGTTCCTCTACGTCTAATGTGCTCGCCGGTCGCCGCTACGGTATTCCCGTCTTTGGCACGCATGCGCACAGCTGGGTGATGAGCTTCGATTCCGAGCTCGAGGCCTTCCGCGCATTTGCCAAGTCGAGCCCCAAGAACTGTACGCTGCTCATCGACACCTACGATGTACGCGAGGGCTGCGAGCATGCCATTACGGTTGCCAAGGAGATGGAGGCGGTGGGCGAGCGCCTGTCGGCTATTCGCATCGACTCGGGCGACCTCGCCAAGCTGTCCAAGTATGTCCGCGGCCGTTTTGATGCTGAGGGCCTGCCCTATGTGGGGATTTCGGTCTCCAACGACCTGGACGAGTACACGATTCAGTCGCTGCTCGACCAGGGTGCGCCCATCGATAGCTTTGGCGTGGGCACCAAGCTCGCGACCTGCTACGATCAGCCGGCGCTGGGCGGCGTGTACAAGCTTTCGGCCCGCCGCGCGAGCGAGACGGACCCGTGGACGCCGGTGGTGAAGCTTTCCGAGCAGCCCTACAAGCGCACGATTCCCGGCGTGCAGCGCGTGCGCCGTTATTACGACGGCTTTGGCGGCCCGGTCTGCGACATGATCTATGACGAGGACCATCTGGCAGGTGAGGGCGCCGCGCGCGGCAATACCCTCGTGGCCGTAAACGATGCGGCGCTGGTGACCGACGTGTCCGAGCTTGAGTATCGTGAGCTGCTGGTGCCGATCGTGCGCGACGGCAGTGCGGTTGCTCCGCGTGAGAGCATCAAGGACGCGCGCGAGCGCTGTGCTTGGGCACTCGATCATCTGGACGCAGCTTTCAAGCGCTTCCTGTACCCGCAGACCTATGTTGTGGGCATGGAGCAGGGCCTGGCTCAGGTGCGCGACGAGCTCGTGCGCAAGAACATGGCCGCGGCCTCTGCCTTTCCCTGGGCTCACTAATTCCTTGGGCGGTAGGGGCGAGTCACGCTTCCTTGGCCGCCAGCTCGGCCGTTCGCTGAACAGTTGATTGGTTTGACGTATGACGACTTCTTATAAAACGATGGTGGTAAAGATCGGTTCGTCCACGGTGGTGGGCGCCGATGGCAAGGTCAACCGCGCCTTTATCGGCGGACTTGCCGATCAAGCCGCAGCGCTGCGCAAGCTCGGCTGGCGTCTGGTCGTGGTGAGCTCGGGCGCTATTGCCTGTGGCTATCCCGTGTTGGGCTTCGACCGCAAGCCGGTCGGCGACCTTCCGAGCCTGCAGGCCTGCGCCTCGGCTGGTCAGTGCATCATCTCGTCGGCCTACGACGAGGAGTTCCATGCGCGCGACCTGCTCACCTCGCTCGTACTGCTCACGCGCCACGACACGGCCCGCCGCACGTCCTACCTGCATGCACGCGACGCCCTGCTGCGCCTGGTGGAGCTGGGCGTGGTGCCGGTCGTCAACGAGAACGATACCGTCACCGTCGACGAGATCAAGTTTGGCGACAACGACACGCTGGCGGCGCTTGTGAGCTGCCTGGTTTCTGCCGATCTGTGCGTGACGCTCTCGGACATCGATGGCCTCTATACCGCCAATCCGCACGAGGACCCCACGGCCGAGTTCGTCCCGGTCGTGCATAAGATCGATGCCAAGATTATCGCCTCGGCAGGCGATTCTTCGACTTCGGTGGGCACGGGCGGCATGATCACCAAGATTCGCGCGAGCCGCATCCTGATGACGGCGGGTATTCAGAGCGTGATTTGCTTGGGCGAGGAGCCCGATGCACTCGTGCGCCTCGCCCGCGGCGAGAGCGTGGGCACGCTGTTCGATCCGCCGGCGGAGCGTCTGGACATCGCACCCCGCAAGCTGTGGATCGCGCTGGGTGACAAGGCTCATGGCTCGGTGACGGTCGATGATGGCGCTGCGAAGGCGCTGGTCAGCCGTGGCTCTTCTCTGCTTGCGGTGGGTATTCGCGAGGTCGATGGCCAGTTTGCCGAGGGCGATGTGCTCGATGTGTGCGACCCGAGCG